>CAZSUX010000020.1:0-17192 GCA_964610135.1 uncultured bacterium
GGGCATGTCGAGTCCGATTCACAGCGACAGCCGGTGGGTAACCTGTGCATAACTCCCTAAATATGTGGATGGACAGCACCGCTGACGCCGATTAAGCACGTTTTCTGAACTCCGCAATAGGGGCCGGCATTCCCGGGAAGTCAAGGAAGGCACGCGGGCCCTTTTTGAGGCTCAGCGTCAAGACGCCTACCCTGCTGCTCTGTCTTCTGCCAAGTTGCATGTGACTTCTACCTTCACCAGCGTCCGCTCCGCCACTTGCTTCGATTTCACTCGCCTCCCGGAGGAAGAGACTGGGATGAGGGAAATCCTGCGCCCACGTTCTTGATTCTGCCTCTTGCTTGGTCTTGGCTCGTGCTCGCGGTGATGTCCGACTGGTTCGCATAGTGTGTCACTATCCAGGTTACGATCGCACGGCATGTGTCATCGAAAGTGGCAGCCGGCCTGCGCCTCACGGCGGTGATTGAGGCAGCGTCCACCCTCGGTGGGGCTGCCACCGGGTGGAACGGAAACTGCACTTGTCATGCTCGAACGACAGCATAGCGGCACAGCCGTAAAGGAGTAAGCCTGATGAAGCTCACAAAGCGCGACGGCACTCACGAAGAGTTCCAGCGCAGCAAGCTCGAAGAGAATCTGCGACGAATCGGAGTTGCCAACGACGCCATCCAGGCCACGCTGGAGCACGTGAAGCCGACCGACGGCGAGAACACAGCGGCATTCCGCAACCGGATTGCAGCCGAACTGCGGAGCCAGTCGCCGGAGTTGGCCCGGCGTTACGAGAACAGCCGGCGCCTCGAAGTGAACCAGTCCGACAACGTGGCCGAGGGCACGGCCGGGATCAACCCGACAACGCTTCGTCACTACGGCTGGAAGTCGGGCGAGTCGGTCAACGCCCAGCACGGCAAGAAGTCACTCCAAGTAAAGGTCGAGGAGTCCACCAAGGCCGGCACGTGCACGGTCCGCTTCAACCCGCGGACGCTCAGCTCGCTGGGCGCCTCCGAAGGAACAAGGATCAGCCTGACCCATCAGCAGTAGCTCGTCCAGATACGGCCGCCTGCCCACCTGCACGGGCAGGCGGCAGCAGCGATGTTCGGCGCCAGGCCGCCAAGGTCCACGAAGGCCGAATCACACAGAAACCTGTGCGGGTCCATAAGAATAGAAGAGGAAACAGAATCAGGGCGGGTTGCGCTCGACCGGGTCCGGCAAGCCGGCAGTTCAGCGGGGAGCGATCATCCCACCCGGAAAACGGAGGAAGGTTCATGAACAGAATGCTTGTGTTGGCAGCGGCGGGTCTGGTAGCAGCGGCAACTACGCAAGCGGGTAATGGCCGCGCTGGGTCTTTGGGGTCGGTGGGCCCGGGCGACATCGCATGGACAGCAGCATATAGCGGCGCTTCAAGCGGCCCGGATTCAGCCAAGGCAATGGCCGTTGATGACTCCGGCAATGTCGTCGTGGTCGGAAGCAGTGAAGGCCAAGGCACCGGCATGGACATCGCCACGGTCAAGTACGCGCCCGACGGGACTCAGTTGTGGGCGGCGCGTTTCAACGATACACTCGCGTCGGACGACGAGGCCGCCGACGTGGTCGTGGACCGGTTCGGCAACGTCATTGTTGCCGGCTACGGTGGCACGTCCCAGAGCGACCAGGACTATACGACCATCAAGTACAATGCAGCCGGCGTCCAGCAATGGGTCGCCCGTTACGACTCACCGGACAACAACGCGGACTTCGCAAGTGCAATCGCCGTGGACGACTCCGGGAACGTCTTCGTCACAGGCTGGTGCCTGGACCTGCTCGCCATCAATGCCGACTATACCACCGTCAAGTACAGTCCCGACGGCGTGCAGTTGTGGGTCGCCCGCTACAACGGCACCGGCGACGACAACGACTACGCCCGCGACATCGCGGTTGATGCCAGCGGCAACGTCTATGTCACCGGCGACAGCCGGACCCCGGACGACGAAGAAGATTTTATAACGATCATGTACAACCGAGCCGGGGTCCAGCAATGGGTCTCCCGCTATAACGGCAGCCAGAACCTGTCGGACAAGGCTACGATCATCGCCATCGACCCGCTCGACAATCCGGTCGTGTCCGGCTGGACTCAGGTGCAGGCCGGGCCGCCGTCCTTCTACTCATACGTGACCATCAAGTACGACGAATTCGGCAACCGGCTGTGGGAATCGTATTACGGGGGGCCGGCAGTCGGTCCCAGTTACCCGACTGCGCTGGCTGTTGATAAGTCAGGCAGCGTCTACGTCACCGGCGCCAGCACGGGGGTTGGTACCGGTCTGGATTACGCAACGGTCAAGTATGACCAGGACGGCCACGAACTCTGGACTTCCCGTTTTGGTCTTCATGATTCCGGCGACGACGTGCCCGGTGGCATCGCCATCGACCGCAGTTCGCGGGTCTACGTAACCGGCTACACCTCGACGGCGCCCGGCTTACGCGACTATGCAACTGTGCGCTACGACTTCCTCGGGGTACGAGGCTGGACCGCCTTCTACGATGGGCCTGCGGCAGGCGACGATGCGGCGGTGGGCATCGGGCTCGACAGCAGCGACAATGTCTACGTCACCGGCTCGAGCTTCTTCAGCGGCACCGGGCTCGACTTCCTGACCATCAAGTACGAAGCGAACGGCATCGGGATACTCGAGAACGGCGAGCAGCCGAAACCGTCGGCGCCATCACTTGCTGTCGAACCCGACCCGGCTCGTGGTTTCGTGACCGTATGTTACTCATCTCTTCAGCCCGGAACTTCGAAACTGAGGCTGTACGACGTGAGCGGCACGGCCCGAGCAACGGTTGAGTTGGGCGAGCTACCGGCGGGAGAGCATCGGACACAAGTGGACCTCGGACGACTACCTAAGGGCGTCTACATTCTGAAGCTGCTGTCCGGGCCGGAAACGACAACCGGCAAGCTCGTCATTGACTAGGCGGCATGGAGAACGAGTCGGCGGACCCGAATGACATGCAGGCCGGATCCCCACAGCCTTACCCCATACTTGCTGAGCGATGTCACGGCGCCAAGCCAACAAAAGGCTGCCGGCCCGGTGGCACACGATTTGCGCGTTGCAGGACGCAGGGACAGGCATTGTCCATGACGGAGGAGTTTGACAACGCCGTCCGCACCGGATGGCCTGTTGTCTTCGAACCGCAAGCAAGAAGAAAGGAGCACGGATGAACGGAAAACAACGTATCGCCCGGAGTATGACAATCGGGGCATCCCTGGCGGTAGTGGTGCTGCTGTTGGCAGGGGCCGGCTGCGCGCCGACAGCACTGGTCAATGTGTGGCACGATCCGTCGATAGCGCGGCCTCAACTGAACAAGATGCTGGTTATCGCGCTGCGCAAGGACGAAACCCGTCGCCGGGTGTGGGAAGACGCCTTCGCGGACGAGTTGGCAAATTACGGCGTGGCCGCGACCCAGTCGTACCGGCTCTACCCGAAGTCCGCGCCGGACACGGCCCAGATCGCCGAGGCCCTCGGGTCGAAGGACTTCAACGGGGTGCTGACTATTACCCCGCTGTCGTCCACGACTGAGCAGAAGTACGTGCCCGGCTATTGGGTATCCGGTCCCGGTTTCTGGTTCGGACCCCGCTGGGACCGTTACTATCGGTGGTGGTGGCGCTACCAGCAGCCCGGACGCGTCGAGACCTACACGCTGAGACGAAGCGAGGTCGACGTGTACATGACCCACGACAACGGCGAGACGATGGTCTGGAGCGGAACGAGCGACCAGACCGATCCGGCTACGATGGAACAAGTCCGAAGCAGCGTTGCCGGCCAGGTAGTTACCAAGCTCGCGAAGCAGGGAATAATCCCTGGCAGAGAGTGATCGCAAACAGCACATTCAGGGCGAGCACCAGCTAGCCTGTAGGTGATAGAAGTGGAGCCGGGACGGACATCCGTCCCGGCTCTTCGTCCGTCCGGAGAACTACCGTCTTTGCTCAGGACGCTCCTGATCCCGCGGCCGCGGAGTTTCCCGGCGAAGCCGGGGCCTCTTCATAAGCGCCCTGCCGGTTCTGCCTAGTGGAGCGTGAGAACCGGGCACTCGGCGTGGCGGACGACCTTCTCCGCGACCGAGCCGAAGAAGACGTGCGAGAATCCGGTTCGCCCGTGAGTGGGCAAGACCACGAGGTCGCACTTCTCCTCTTTCGCCAGGCCGACGATCTCGGTAGCCGGGTCGCCGGTCACCACCCGTACGCGTACCCTGGTGTGGCTAAGCCGCTCCTTGCGCAGTCGCTCAAGCGAGCTACGGTAGGCCTCACGGAGTTGTTCCTCATAGGCGACGACGTCGAAAGGCGGGGTTAGCGCGCCTTCAATCGCCGGCGTGGGACCCGGCGTGGGCGGGACAACGTGCAGGAGCAGAAGCTCCCCGCTGAAGGCCTTGGCCAGTTCCTCGGCCGTCTTCAGCGCACGGCACGCGGCCTCGGTCGGGCCAGGTCCGTGAGCGCAGTCCGGCTGCGCGCCGGGCGGTGCTGAAGTACTGACCGGGGCCTGGTCAACCGGGCAGAGGATACGTTTGAGCGGCAGCCAGGTTGTTGCCGACCTCTTGGTCTCATTCTTCTTGCTGCGAGGCATCTTCGTCTCCTTTTGTTTACGAATCTGGTGAAATCTCATTGGCATTCCTTGTGTACTGCCAAGGCGGGCAGGACGTTCTCGGTACGCCAGGCGTGCCAGGAGCAATCTTGAAGACTACTGCTTTGGCCAACGCACTTCTTCATTTCGCTTGAGGTCGCGCACCGCGCGATATACGCTTACGTACGCAGCGGCCACGCCCAGGACAGTAAACGCAAGCGTGAACCAGGGCAGGGTGTGCAGTTCGCGGTCGAGCAGGTAGCCGACAGCGAACCCGATTAGCACCGAGAACGCCATTTCCAGCCCCAGAGCAAAATAGCGCGAAGCCGTGGCAGCAAGGCCGGGCGGCCGTTCATCGCGCGGTTCAGGATTCTCCATGACCGTACCTTTGCTGAGTCGGACACCGAACCTGACCAGCCTGGGTCGGAATAGCCGCTACCGGCTGCGTCCTTGAATCCATAGCTGTCTCCTTCTACGCCATCGCCGCAGCGACGCGTACGCGCCGCCGGTCCATGAACCGGTAGTACCGCACCTTGACGAAGTCGATTATGATGAGCCAGACAAGGGCATAGGCCCAGACGATGCCGGCGTTCCGCCAGCCCATGGCGGGCAGCAGGATGCCATAGACCGTAATCAGTGTCGCGATAGTCTGGGTGCCGATGACCGCGCCCAAGAGCACCCACGCCGGCCTCACCGACCAGAACGGGCCGCGCGTGCGGGCGGCAAAGAGCACAGTATGGCCGGCGACTGCGAGTTTGAGGTAGATGAACGACTGAAGCACGTCCGGGCCCAGGTGGAGCACCAGCCGGGCAAAGACGAGCAGAAGGAACGAAGAGACTACTCCGACCAGCCCCATGATGCTGGCCGCACCCAGAAGTGTTTTCATGTGCCAGGCCTCGGGCCGCCTGTTGTAGAGCACGCGGTCATAGGCAATGGTGATTATCGGCAGGTCGTTCAGTATCGCCAGCAGCACGATCATCAGCGCGGTAATCGGGTACGCCCGAAAGACGATGATGGACAAGGTGATGAAGAGCAGCACGCGGATGGTCTCGGTGATGCGGTAAGTCGCGTAGTTCTGCATCCGCTGGAACACCTGGCGGCTCTGCTTGAGCGCGTCGATAATCACCGAGAGTGACGTGCGGGTCAGGACGATGTCGGCGGCGGCCCGGGCCGCGTCGGTCGCGCCCGAAACTGCTATCCCGGCATCGGCCTTTTTCAGGGCAGGTGCGTCGTTGACGCCGTCGCCGGTCATGCCGACGATGTGGCCCTTCTTCTGGAGCAGGTCAACGATGCGGTACTTGTGCTCTGGGAAAACCTGGGCGAAGCCATCGGCTTTCTCAATCACCTCGGTCGCCTTGTCGTCCGGCGCGTTCATGAAGGCGTCTGCCGGCGCGACGTTCTGGCCCAGCCCGACTTCACCGGAAATCTGCCGGGCAATCGCCAGGTGGTCGCCGGTCACCATCTTCACCTTCACGCCCATGTCGCCGGCGTTCTTGATTGTCTCGGCCGAATCCTCGCGTGGTGGGTCTTCAAGAGCCAGGAGGCCGAGCAGCCGCCACTGGTCGCCATCTTCGGTGCGGGCCACGGCCAGGGCCCGAAACCCATGCCCGGCGAGTTCATCAACCAGCTTGTCCGCCCACTCCTTCAGCTTGCCCGGGTCCTTAAGGAGCCCGAGAATCACCTGCGGCGCGCCCTTGGTGGTCTTGAACTCTTTGCCGTCCGGCCCCTTCGTCCTTGCCTCGGTCCTCTTGATGGCTGGGTCGAACGGGGTGAACTTCAATACCTGGTACTTGCCCAATTCCGACCCGGCACCCGGTACCTCGTCCGCCTTCTTGAGTATCGCGAGGTCAATGGTGTCGTTATCTTCCTTGCGCGAGGCGAGCGAGCCGGCCAGCAGCAGTTCTTCAGGCTTCACTCCTTCGGCCGGTTCCACGCGGGCCACGATAATCTCGTTCTTCGTAATCGTACCGGTCTTGTCCGCGCAGAGCAGGTCCAGGCCCGCCATTTCCTCAATGGCCGAAAGCCGGCTGACAATCGCCTCCTTCTTGGCCAGGGCGATGGCGCCAATGGCCATCGTCACCGACAGCACCGCGGGCAGGGCCGCGGGTATCGCGGCCACGGTCAGGACCAGGGCGAACTGCAGGGTATGGGGGAAGGACTGATGACGCAGCAGCGCGAAGACGAAGATTATGACCACCATCACCCCAGCCAGTGCAATCAGGTAGTTGCCGATGCGAACGACCGCCTGCTGGAAGTGGCTGCGCCGCTTGGCCGCGCCGGCGAGCTGGGTCACCTTTCCGAAGTAGGTCGCAAGCCCGGTCGCCACCACGAGGCAATCCATCTCGCCTCTGCGCACTATGGCTCCCGAATAGCCCACGTCGCCGGCATGCTTCTCAACCGGCAGAGACTCGCCGGTTAGGGCCGACTCGTCCGCTTCCAGGTAGTCGCCCTCAAGCAGCTTGACGTCGGCCGGGATGATGTCGCCGAGGCGTACCCGGACTATGTCTCCGGGCACGAGCCCACTCGCCGCCACCTCGGCCCACTTTCCGTCGCGCTTAACCCGGGCCTTCAGGGCCAGCTTCTTCTTAAGTTGCTCGATGGCGTTCCCGGCGCTGAACTCCTGCCAGAAACCGACGACCGCGTTCACGAGCAGCAGGGCGAGGATAATCCAGAAATCCGCCCAGTGGCCGATGATTGCCGATATTATGACTGCGGCCTCGATCATCCAGGCGATCGGGCTCCAGAAGTACTTCAGGAACTTGAGAACCGGGTTCGGTTTCCTCTCCGGTATCTCGTTCGGGCCGAACTGGCCGAGCCGCTTCGTGACCTCGTCGGCCGGAAGACCATTTCCAGTGCTGGCCAGCCGGGACAGGAGTTCCTTCCCGTCGGTCTTCTTTGCCTGTTCAGCCGTCATGGCGGGCAATGACATTAGCTACCTCCCTGGTTTGAATGGTACTGCACCCCGTGCGGCGCCGTTTCCATCACTCAGTGCTCACGCGGTGTTGCTGGAACTGGCTCGCTGACCACGGGCAAGGACGTGGCCCTCTGCTTCGTGAGCCGGCTCAGCTAGGCAACCGGCGGCAACCCGCAGATCAGCCGTATTCTATTCAGTCTTTCCCGGTCTGGCATGCCACGGCAGACCACTTCATCGTTCACCAGTACGCTGGGCGATCCGGCCAGGTTATGCTGGTCGCGGAATCCCTCATTCTCCTCGATGTACTCGACTCCGTATGGGATGCCACAATCCTCAAAGTACTTGGTCAGAACCTGGCTGTGCGGGTCGGTTCTGGCGACGGCAAGTGTGACCTTTTTCACCTTTCCTCTGTTTCCGGGTTTGCGCCCGCCGTGGCATGAATCGCTAGCTCCCGGCGAGGGCGCGGGCGATGCGTTCGAGCCGCTCCGCGCGCGCCAATCGGTCCCTGACCGGCTTGCGCTCACCCAGCAGTTCGCTGTCGAAAGCGGGCTTCCGGGTCTCGTAAATGACCCCGAGCGGGAGCCGGTCGCGCCGCGCTGCCGCGGCCATGGCGGCGGCAAAGTTGGCCGGGTCGTGCGTCGCCGGTTCGGTTCCGGCATTGTACTTCTTGTAGGTGTCGTTGAACGTAACGCAGGGCTGGAGCACGTCGATGAAAGCGAACCCGCGGTGCTTTATGGCTTTCGCCATCAGGTCGGCCAGTTGCTCGACCTTGCCCGAGTAGCCGCGCGCGACGAATGTGGCCCCGGCCACAAGCATGAGGGTCAGCGGGTCGAGCGGGTCTTCAACCGAGCCCGCGGGCGTGGACGGACCTTTGAAACCGCGCCGGCTGGTCGGCGTGTATTGCCCGGTAGTGAGCCCGTAAACGCCGTTGTCGTGGACAATCATGGTCATGTCCGCGTTGCGCTTGGCCGCAAACAGCAGGTGGGACACCCCTTCACCGAACACGTCGCCGTCGCCGCCAAACGCGATGACGTAGAGGTCCGGATTCGCGAGCTTCGCGCCCTGCACCGTGGCGATTTCGCGGCCGTGGATGGAGTAGAGCCCGGACAGCGCAAGGTAGTCGAATATCTTGGCATGGCAGCCGATGCCGGCCGAGATGTAGAGCCGGCCCCGGTCCACGCCCTCTGACTCAAGCCTTGCCACCGCCCGCTTGAAGGCGTTCAGGATTCCGAAGTTACCGCAGCCGGGACACCAGGTGTTTTCGGCTTTGGTGGAAAGCTCGCTCATTCTGCCGCCTTCAGTTCGGCCGCCAGCTCCTCTGGTGCGAACGGCCGGCCGTCGTAGCGCTTGACGACTCGGGCCGGTACAATGCCGGCCTTCTCCTTGAGCAGCGAGGCAAAGAGCCCGGTTGAGCTCTGCTCTACCACGGTTACGTTCCGGCCGGCGTACCGGGAAAGCTCCCACCGCGGCAGCGGCTCCAGGTAAACCGGCTGGACCACGGTCGCTTCGATGCTGCCGTGGCGCAGGGCCTCAAGCACGCTCAGAGTGGTGGAACCGTAGGTCATTATCACCGGCCCGGTATTGCCAAAGGTACTGACCGTATGCAGGGTCTTAACCCGGTCAATCAGGCTCTGCCCTTTGCGCCGGCGCTTGTCCGCCATCCGCACGGCGATACCCGGGTCTTCGGTCGTAATTCCGCTCTCGTCGTGCTCGTAGCTGTTCCATTTGATGAGCTCGGCCGAAGGCGGAAAGAGCAATGGCGAAACTCCGGTCGGAGTGTCAAGGTAACGTTGGTAAGGACCGCTTGGGACACGATCCGAAATGTCGGACATTTCGGTCATGTCCCGCGCTGCATCAAGGTTGGCCGTGACGTGGCACTCCGACAGATGTTTCTCGGTCAGGAGGATGGCCGGCGTCTGGAATTCCCAGGCGAGGTCGAGCAGCTCTTCCGCCAGCCGATAGGCTTCTTCGACACTGCCCGGAGAAGCGACCACGCGCGGAAACTCGCCGTGGCCCTGGTGAAGCGCGAAGTCCAGGTCGCCCTGCGAGGTGTATGTGGGTATGCCGGTGGAGGGACCAGGCCGGGAGGAGAGCACGCAGAGCAGCGGCACTTCGGCCATGCCGGCGAGCGAAAACGCCTCCTGCATCAGGGCAAACCCGCCGCCGCTCGAAGCGACCATGGTCCGTGCGCCGGCCGTGGCCGCGCCGATGGCCATGTTCATTACTCCAATTTCGTTCTCCGGATGGACCGCGACCACGCCGAGGTCTTCTGCCCGGGCGGCGAGGTAGTGGAGTATCGAGGAGGCGGGCGTCATTGGGTAGGCGAAGAAGAGGTCGAGCCCGCCGGCAACTGCACCGAGCGCGATTGCCTCGTTGCCCGAAAGCAGCGGCCGCTCTTTGTCTCCCCGACCGAGCCGGAAACGGCCCTTGAGCGCAGGCAGCGCCGCGTTGTAGATGGTCTTTCCGTAGGGGATATTCTCCTCGTTCCCGCGCGGGTAGCTCTGTTCGATAAGTCGCATCAACTCCGGTTCGGGCATGCCGATGGCGGCGGCCAGCGCCGCGGCTACCGCGACGCCGGTTATCAGTTCCGGGTCTGAGTACTGTTTGGCGGCGGATGTGATTGGCAGGCTGACCGAGTTTGGGACACGATCCGAAACGTCGGGCGTTTCGGTCACGTCCCGCGCCTTGGCCTTGTCGTCATGCACCATCACGCCACGTTCGCTCAACTGGCCGACATGGGCATCGATTGAGCGCTGGTCCAGACAGACCAGCAGGTCCGCTTTGGTGTAGTGGCTGGTGACCGGGCCGGGTGCGGTCGAGACCGCGCAGAAGTTGTGGCCGCCGCGGATGAGGCTTGGGTAGTCATCCATCTGGAAGACGTACCTGCCCATACGGGCAAACAGCGCGGCCGCAACTGCGCCCGCCTTCCTGACGCCGTAGCCGGCCTTGCCGCCGGCAATCAGCGTGAAGACTTCACCTGCCACGTCTTGTCCGTGGAATCGGGGTTCGGCCAAACCACGAAGCCCTCCAGAGTCGAGCAAAGGCGCGAGTCTGCACCGAACCCTCGGTTGTTTCAATCCGCTCTGCGGCAGCATGTGGAAATCCGGGCTGTCCTGTTCCCAGACGTGCGAACGAAGCCGGCAGCCTTGGCCGGCTCGGGATCAAGAATGTGTGTTTCATGGTCACCTCACTTGCACGCATGTGTCAACAGAAGGATGTCGATTGCCACTCCTCGTCCTTTCCGGAAACATGACCGGGCAATGGGCGAAAACCCCGAGGTCGTGATCAGTCTTCTGCGCACACTCTGCCGTGATTTCGCGGAGGGGCAGTGCAAGGCTTTCTGAAACCGACAATTGCATATCCGGGCCCACGCGGCCAGGAAGCAGTTTCGGGAATCCAGGCACTTTCGCCTCCTAGCCCAGTTTCAGTTCTTTCGTGCTCTCCCAGAGGCCGTGGATGTTGCAGTAGGACAACGCATGGAGGCACCCCGGTTTCTTCGTCTTCATGTATGCAGTCACCGCGTGGCTTGTGCAGGCCGGGCCCTGGTTCGGTCCATCGACCGACTCGCCGTGCATCGTGAACTCGAAGTGGCCGACCTGGGCCGGGTTCTTCGCTCCTTCTGCACAGAAGTAAAGTTCGATCCAGCGAATATGATGCTCGGTCGTGTTCGGATGGGTAACCTGCTTGCCGAGGCTGACCTTGATTGCGAACTCGGCGTCGGCCGCGATCTGGTCCGGACACTCGATTACGGGCACGTGTTTTTCCTTCTGCCAGTCCGCTCGTTGAATGTGACTACTCAACTCCGCCATCGTACCTCCTATGGTCTGTTTTGAAGCCTGCCGTGACTTTGGCACCGGCAATTCGTCCGCGTCCAAGCCAAGACGGTGCTCAGCTACTACCTGGGCGTGCTGGACTTGTTGACGGTTATACTACTGCAGGATACGTGCCGGGCAGGGAGAATGCATGGCGTCCCGGTCTCTGAGGCTCGCTCGCCTGAGTCAGCGGGGCGACTGCGCACTGGCGCGGAGATAGACGCCGCGTTTCTGTAACAGAAAGTGTTACGCCGACCGGATATGGGAAGGGCGGGCCAGGTCCGAATGACAGCGAGTCAGGGAATTCGGACTTCAATCATCATTGGCCGCGACGATCCCTGTCCCACAGTGCGTGTCTTCGTGGCAGTCAATATCTGGATCAGAGTAGTTGGTTATTGCTTCCGCTTTGGCCTGGTGATGCCGTGCTTGCGCAGAAGCCGGTAGATGTGCATGCGGCTGTACCCGGCCAGTTTGGCAGCCTTGGTCGCATTCCAGTTCGCCCTCTCCATGTACTCCTGGAGCAGCCGCTTCTCGACGTCGCCGCCGACTTCGGCCTCGATTGCCGCCCGCGCGTGCCGCAGAGGGCCGGCCGGCTCGGGCCGGACCGCCGGGATGGCGCTTTTGAACTCCTCGGGCAGGTCCTGCAGCCGGATGGCGTCGCCTTCCGCCACGACGACAGCGCGCTTGATGACGTGCTCGAGCTGACGGATATTGCCCGGCCAGTCGTGTGCAGCGAGGTGCCGAACGACTTCCGGGTCCGCGCCGACGAGCGCCCGTCCGAACTCGCCGTTGAACTTCTGGATGAAGTAACTGGTCAGGTCGCGGATGTCATCAGTCCGGCCGTGCAGCGGCGGCAGGACCAGTTCCACCGCGTTGAGCCGATAGTAGAGGTCTTTGCGGAAGATACCTTCCACGATCCGCTTGTGCAGGTCCTGGTTTGTCGCCGCCACCACACGGACATCGACCTTGACCGAGGAATGTCCGCCGACCCGCTCGACCCGGCTGTCCTGCAGCACCCGCAGCAGTTTGGCCTGCAGGGCCGGGCTCATGTCTCCGATTTCGTCGAGGAACAGAGTCCCGCCGTCCGCCGCCTCGAACTTGCCCTTGCGCTCAGTCACGCCGGTGGCGACTCCTTTGCGGATGCCGAAGAGTTCGGCTTCGAGCAGGGTCTCCGGCACCGCAGCGCAGTTGACGACGATGAACGGCAGCGCGCTCCGCCGACCCGAATGGTGGAGCGCCCGGGCTACCAGCTCCTTGCCGGTGCCGCTCTCGCCCCGTATCAGGACGGGCACATTGGTATCGGCCACCTTCCGGACCACGCCCAGGTTCGCAAGCATCTGGGGGCTGCAGCTTATCATCCCGTCGTAAATCAACCCCGGCAGGGTTCGCTCGCGGCTGGCGGAGACAACGAGCTCGACCATCTCCCGGCCGCGTTCCCGGATGTCGGCGGTCGTACGCTCGGCGCGCTTGCGTTCGAGCGCGTAGCGGATCCGGCGCACGAGAGTCGAACTATCAATCGTGCCTTTGACCAGGAAGTCCTGTGCGCCCGCGGCCACCGCCTGGATGCCGATATCCGAATCGGTCGACCCGGTGAGCACCACGACCGGAATCCAAGGTACCGAAGCGTGCAGCCCGTAGAATGTGTCCAGCCCGGCGCTATCCGGAAGTCCGAGGTCAAGGAGAACCGCGTCATGCCCGCCTGCCGCCAGCAGCGCCAGCCCGTCCGACAGCCGCCCGGCATTCCCCAATTCAAACTTCACCTCGGTGCTCGAGTCGAGCATCTCCCGGACGAGGTCGGCGTCGCCCGGGTTGTCCTCAACCAGCAGGAGACGGACCGGCGTTTCAGACACCGGGCCCTCCACCGTTAGGAGGCAAGCGGACAACCGACAGCCAGAAATCGTCGATCGAACGGACTACTTTGCCGAACTGCTCAAGGTCCACCGGCTTGGTGATGTAGCAGTTAGCCTGGAGCCGGTAGGAGCGAACAATATCCTCCTCGGATTTTGAGCTTGTCAGGATGACGACCGGTATGTGCGCGAGCTTCGGGTCTGCCTTTATCTCGCTGAGCACCTCGCGACCGTCCTTCCTCGGCAGGTTCAGGTCAAGCAGGATGAGGTCGGGCCTGGGCTTGTCGGCATACTCACCCTCGCGGTGCAGAAACGCCATCGCCGCCTCCCCGTCCCTCACCCAGTGAATGCGATTCTTGACCTTGGACTGTTCGAGAAAGTCGAGCATCAGTTCGGCGTCGCCGGCGCTGTCCTCGATCATCAGTATCTCAATCGGCTTCAAATCCTGGTTCTGACTCATGGCTCTCCTTTTTCGTGGCCGGCCTGGGCGGGTAGCCCGAATCCGGTGTTGACTCGGGCAGCGTGAAAACGAACGTGGAGCCTTTGCCCGCTTCCGACTCCACGCGAATGGTCCCGCCGTGCCGTTCCACAATCTTCTTGCAGACTGCCAGGCCGATGCCTGTACCCGCGTACTCCTGCTCGGTGTGCAGCCGCTGGAAAAGTCGGAAGATGCGGTTCTGATGCTTCGGGTCAATCCCGATACCATTGTCGGCAACGCGGATGGTAACAAAGGCATCGAGGGATCGAGGGGTCGAGGGGTCAAGTGACGGAACCGGAGATTCTTCGACTCGTTCCGCGCTGATTCGGATGCGCGGCGGCTCGGCCCCGTGGAACTTGATGGCATTATCCAACAGGTTCTGAAACAGCTGGACGATCTGGATTTCGTCGGCGGAGATTGTCGGCAACGGGCCGACCTCGATGACCGCACCGGACTGCTCAATGGCTACGGCGAGGTTCTCCCGGGCCTGCGCAACTACGCGCTCAAGGCTCACCGGCGCCATCGGTGCGGCTCGGGTCCCGACGCGGGAAAACGCCAGCAGGTCGTTCACCAACTGGTGCATGCGCTTGGCCCCGCCCGAGGCATAGGCGATGTACCTGTCGGCTTTCTCGTCGAGCCGGCCTCGGTAGCGCTGGCTGAGCAATTCCACGTAGCTTGCCACCATCCGCAGCGGCTCCTGCAGGTCGTGGGAAGCGACGTAGGCAAACTGCTCGAGCTCGGCGTTGGACCTTTGCAGTTCCGCGGTCCGCTCCGCGACCTTAAGCTCCAGCGTATCGTGGGCCTTGTGCAAGGCCTGCTCGGCCCGTTTGCGGTCGGTGATGTCCCGGGCCGCGGCGAAGACGCCGATGACGGCGCCATTGGCATCCCGGTACACGCTGGCATTGTAGAGCACGTCCGTAAGCCGGCCGTCACGGTGGCGGATAGTCAGCGGGTAGTCCGTCACAAAACCCTGGGCAAATGCCTGCCGATAGCCCTCCCGGGCCCTCCCCGGCTCGGTGAAGTACTCGGAGAAGTCGGTGCCGACGAGCTCAACGCGCGTGGCACCTGTAACGTTGATCGTAGCCTCGTTCACGTCGGTTATCCTGCCCGCCGTGTTGATGGTTACGAGCGGGTCGAGCGACGCCTCAATCAGACTGCGGGAATACTCCGACGCCGCCGCCAGCCGACCCTCGGCCCGCTTCCGTTCCTCGACCTCCGCGACGAGCTCGGACGTCCTCTCCTTGACCCTGACCTCGAGCGTATCCTTGGCCTCGCGCAGCGCCTGCTCGGTATCGGCGCGGAGTCGCTCCTGGTCAAGAGCGTCCATAGCGTACGAAACGTCCGCGCTCAGTGCTTCGAACAGGCGAACTTGTTCGGCGTCTAACGACGCCGGCTCTGACGCATACAGCGTGAACGCGCCAACCACGCGTCCCTCCCGGCGGAGTGGAAACGACGCCGAGGCCCGGAACCCGTACCGCAGCGCCGGCTGCCGCCAGGGCGCCATGGCCGGGTTCTCGCCGAAGTCTCCATTGACTACGGCTCGGTCTTCGCGAATGGCGGTCCCGGTCGGACCCTTGCCCAACTCGCCCTCGGTTTCCACCCTTATTTCCTTGAGGTATTCCGACGCTTTGCCGCAGCATACAGCCGGAACGATCCGCTTACCGTCTACAAACCCGACCCAGACCAGCGGGAATCCGCCCTCCTCGCTGACAATCCGGCAGACCTCGGCGAGCAGCAACCGGCTGTCGTGCGTACGCACGATTGTCTCGTTGACACGGCTGAGCATCGCGTATAACTTCGCCAGCCGGGCGATTCGAGCTTCGCTGGCTTTCCTTTCGGAGATGTCGCGGTCCACCGACACGTAGCCGGTGACGCAGCCCTGCTCGTCGCGCAGTGCTATCACGTGCGCCTCTACGGAAAGCTGCCGGCCATCGCGCGTGGTCCGGGTCGACTCGGTCTCGACGTGGCCGTCGGCGTCCAGTCGGGCGATAACGTCCTCGCGGCTGGCTCCGACGTAGACCGGTTTTAACAACTCGGCGCTGACCTTGCCCAGGGCGTCGGCCTCGCTGTAGCCGTACAGCCGTTCAGCCGACCGGTTCCAGAACGTAACCCGGTAGTCCGAGCTGTAGCCGATGATGGCGTCGTTGGCGTTAGCGAGCATCAGCGATTGCTCGCGGAGGCGCGCCTCTGCCAGCTTCCGCTCGGTGATGTCGGTGCTAACCTCAATGATGGCAGCAGCGTTTCCGTCTGCGTCGCGGTGCAGCATCTGCAGACTCGTTACGGTGACGTCTCTTCCGTCCTTCCGCTTGTGGACGAGTTCGCCTTTCCATTGCCCGGCATTGCGTATCTGGGCGAGAATTTCGGCAAGCGGCTGTGAATGCCGGGTCTGCAGGAGCTCGTGTGTGACCTTGCCCAGGGCTTCGGCGCGCGAGTAGCCGTACATGCTTTCCATGCCGCTGTTCCACATTATGATTTCGTCTTTGAGATTGCGAACCAGAACCGGGGCATGTTCCAGCATTTCCGACTGGCGGCGCAGCGATTCTTCACTCGTTCGCAGCGCCTCCTCAGCCAGCTTGCGCTCGGTGATGTCGCGATTGGAACCGCGGGTGCCGAGGAACCTGCCGTCGGGGCCGAGAATCGGCTGGCAGACGTGCCCGATCCACCGGATGCTGCCGTCGCGGTGGATGATACGGAAGTCAAGCGCGCCGGCTTCTCTGCGTTCGGCGTCACCGGCATGGTCCCGAAGCATCTGCCGGTCGAGAGGATGCGCTATCCCGAACTGCAGCTCCGGGTCGGCGAGGAACTCGGACGGTTTGTACCCGGTGATGCGCTCGCAGGAGGGTGAGACGTAGCGATACCTGCCTTCCGGGTCGAGCCAGAACTCGAAGTCATGCGTGTTGTCAGCGACAATCCGATACTTGCTTTCGGACTCGCGCAGCGCCTGCTCGGCCCGCCGGCTTTCCGTGATATCGCGGCTGAATGAGACGACGGCGGTCACTCGACCGCTTTCTTCCTTCACGGGATAGAAGCTGTGACGGAAGACAATTCCCGAGCGCTCGTCTTCGAACTCGACCGGCTGACCGGAGTCCGCGACCTCTCGGATGCGCGCGGAGCGGCTCCGGCTGAGCTCGGGCGAGAGGATTTCCTCGAAGCGTTTGCCCACAACATCGGCCGGCTTCAGGCCGAAACGTGCCGCCGCTGTCCCGTTGGCATCAAGTACCGTGCCGTCGACGCTGAAAAGCCAGATGGACTCGCTCGTGGCCTCAAGGATGCTCCGGAGTGTGGCTTCGCTCCGGCGTAGTGAATCCTCGGCCATACGCCGCTCAGTGACGTCATGCACCATTCCGGTAGAGCGGATGATGCGACCGGAGGCGTTCCGAATGTGCCGGCACCTTTCATGGACGATGCGTATTTCCCCCGTGTTCTTCCGGACGACGCGGTGCTCGATTTGGTAGCCGTCCCGGTTGTCACGCACCGAATCGGAATACGCAGCGTCGACTGCCGCCCGGTCGTCCGGGTGTACGGCATTGAGGAACGCACCATAGGTTGCTTCGAACTCCC
>CAZSUX010000021.1:0-17041 GCA_964610135.1 uncultured bacterium
GCGAAGTTCGAGCACAAGGTCTACCAGATTTCGGGCGGGCTGCACGGCGTCGGCGTATCGGTGGTGAACGCGCTGTCCGAGCATCTGACCGCCGAGGTCTTCCGCGACGGCAAGGCGTATCGGATGGACTTCGAGCGTGGAAAGGCGAAGGGTGAACTGAAGGTCACCGGCAAGACGAAGCAGCGCGGGACCCTTATCCGTTTCAAGCCGGACAAGCAGATCTTCAAGAGGACTGAATTCAAGGGCGAGATTATCCAGGCGCGGATGCGGGAACTCGCGTACCTGAACAAGGACCTGAAGATCAACCTGAAGGACGAGCGCGCCGGCACGGCCGAGACGTTCCACTTCCCGAACGGGCTGGCCGACTTCGTTAAGTTCCTTGATGCCGGCCGGACCGCCCTGCACAAGCCGGTGATGATTGAGGAGGACCGGAACGGAATGCACGTCGACGTGGCTTTCGAGTATAACGACGGTTACGTCGAGTCGATCTTCTCGTTCGCCAACACCATCAACACCCACGAGGGCGGGACGCACCTATCCGGGTTCAAGTCGGCGCTAACCCGCACGCTCGGGGAGTACGCGCGGAAGTCCGGTGCGCTGAAGGAAGACACCGACCTGATCGGCGAGGACACGCGCGAGGGACTGACCGCCGTGGTGTCGCTCAAGATCGGCGATCCTCAGTTCGAGGGCCAGACCAAGACCAAGCTCGGCAACGGCGAGGCCAAGAGCGTGGTCGAGACCGTCGTGAACGAGAAGCTGGCCCGGTACTTTGAGGAAAACCCGCGCTACGCGAACCGGATTGTCGATAAGGTGCTGACCGCGGCCAAGGCGCGGATGGCGGCGCGGAAGGCGCGCGACCTGACCCGGCGGCGGTCGCTCCTTGAGTCCGATAGCCTGCCCGGCAAGCTCGCGGACTGTGCATCCGAGGACCCGGCCGAAAGCGAGATCTACATCGTCGAGGGCGACTCGGCCGGCGGCTCGGCCAAGCAGGGGCGGAACCGTGAATTTCAGGCGATACTGCCCCTACGGGGCAAGATTCTGAACGTCGAGAAGGCGAACCTGAACAAGATCCTCTCCAACAAAGAGATCCGCACCCTCATCTCCGCGATCGGCGCGGGCATCGGTGAGGAGGATTTCGACGCGCAGAAGGCGCGGTATCACAAGATCGTCATCATGACCGACGCGGACGTCGACGGTTCCCACATCCGAGTCCTGCTGTTGACCTTCTTCTACCGGTTCATGCAGCCGTTGATTGAGGCGGGCTACATCTACATCGCCCAGCCGCCGCTGTACAAGGTGAAGCAGGGCAAGACGGAGAGCTACCTGTTCAGCGACGAGGAACTGACGGTCCTTTCCGGCAAGAGCAAGGGCAAGCAGTTCGACATCCAGCGGTACAAGGGGCTCGGCGAGATGAACCCGGAGCAACTCTGGGAGACAACGATGAACCCGGATAAGCGGACGCTCAAGCGCGTGGCAATGGAAGATGCGACCGAGGCCGACGGTGTGTTCCGGATGCTGATGGGCGACGAGGTCGAGCCGCGCCGCGTGTTCATCGAGAAGAACGCGGCGCACGTCGAGAATCTGGACGTGTAGCGGACCCGGGCCAGGAGCCCGGGAATGACTAATTCCCAATTGCTAGTTCCTAGTCAAAGAGGAAATGATCAAGCGCCAATGCCGGGTGAGCTTTGGGTCATTGGACATTGGGACTTGATTCGTCACTAGAGCTTAGGAATTCGTCATTGATACCAATGACCGTCAAACCAACGTGACGAGGGACAGGATAGCTTCAGAACGAGGAGGAGAACGTGGCTGACAGAAAGCTTCTGCGTGAGCTGACCGAGGCGTTCGGGCCGTCGGGGTTCGAGACCGAGTCGGCGAATATCATGGCACGGGAACTGGCCCAGGCGGGCGAGGTATCCCGTGACGGACTGGGCAGCATTGTCTGTCGGGTCGCGGGCCGGTCCGAGCGACCCCGCATCATGGTGTCCGCGCACATGGATGAGGTCGGGTTCATGGTCAAGTCGATTACGGCCGACGGCTATGTTAAGTTCCTGCCGATCGGCGGCTGGTGGCCGAACGTGCTGCTGGGCCAGCGGGTGCTGGTGCGCACGCGCAAGGGCGACTTCCCGGGCGTCATTGGTTCAAAGCCGCCGCACGAGTTGACCGAGGAGGAGCGGAAGCAGTTGCCGGACATAAGCAGGATGTTTATCGACTTGGGCTGCGCCGAGGGGTTCGACGTCAAGACGAAGCTCGGCGTGCGTCCGGGAGACCCGATCGTGCCGGTATCGCCGTTTGTCGAGATGGGCAAGAACCTGATGATGGCCAAGGCGTGGGACGACCGGGGCGGCTGCGGAATCGTGATTGAGGCCGCCCGGGCCCTCAAGGGGAAGAAACACCCGAATGCGGTTTTCCTGGTGGGCAGCGTGCAGGAAGAGGTAGGACTGCGCGGGGCGCGGACCGCGGCGGAAGTGGTGCAGCCGGACGTGGCGCTCGCGCTCGACGTTTCGCTCTGCCACGAGCATCCGGACAAGATACGCAAGCACGTGGCGGAGCGGCTGGGCAACGGCGCCGCGATCTTGGTCCACGACAACTCGATGATCCCCAACACGCGGCTGCGCGACTGGGTGATCGACTTGGCTGAGAAGAAGAAGATTCGCTACCACCTGACGACCGTGCGCGGCGGGTACGACACCGGCGCGATTCACGTCCACCGTTCAGGCGTCCCTTCGCTCGCCATCGGCTGGCCCACCCGCTACATTCACGCCCACACCGGTATCGTCTCCGGTTCGGACTACGACGCGGCCGTAAAACTGCTGACCGCCGTCATCGAGAACCTCGATGAGGCGGTCAGTAAGAGTCTGCGGTCTTTCTAGCTACCTCGCGTTGTAGCCGCCGCCGGAGCCGAAGCTGCTGAGGATGGACATGTACGGCATGATGATGGCGACGATTAGGAACACGGCCCCGACACCCATGACCAGGATCATTATCGGCTCGATCATCGCGGTCAGGTTTTTGACCGCGTACTCGACTTCCGAGTCGTAGTAGTCCGAGACCTGCTTGAGCATGTCGTCGAGAGCGCCGGATTCCTCGCCGGTCGCGACCATCTGAACCACCATCACCGGGAAGACGCCGAGCTCCCGCATCGGCGCGGCCAGACCGCGACCGCGGCGCACCGACTCGGCCAGCTTGTCGACCGCTCCGCCGACATAGACGTTGCCGACGGTCTTGGCGACGAGACCAAGGCTGCGCAGGATGGGCAGGCCGGTGCGGTCCAGTGTCTCGAACATCCGGGCGAAGCGGGAGAGCGTCATCTTGTAGAGAATCGGCCCGATTATCGGTATCCGGAGCTTCAGCCGATCCCACCAGAGCCGCCCGGCCGGAGTGCGGATGAACAGGTAGAACAGGACCGCGACGCCGGCGGCAAGCAGGAAGATGATGTACCAGAACTTGGCCATGAAGTTGGTGAATGCAATCAGGACCATCGTCGGCAGCGGCATCTTGCCGCCGACGGTAGTCAGCAGCATTGTGAACTTCGGCAGCACGAAAGTCGCGAGGACAACGATGGCGACGGCGAAGCCGACCATGAGGATCATCGGGTAGCGCAACGCCGCACCGACGTCCGATCGCAACTTCCGTTCGTGCTCAAGCAGCAGCACCAGCCGGTCGAGGATGTCGTCCAGCACGCCGCCCGTCTCGCCAGCCCAGATGGAGTTGACGTAGAGTTCGCTGAAGACCCGAGGATACTTGGACATCGCCGCCGAGAGCGCGGTGCCGCCCATCAGGTCCTTGCGGATGGCATCCAGCGCACGGGCGAGTGGTTTGGCCTTGGTCTGGGCCTGCAGCGCGCCGATGGCCGAGAGCATCGGCAGACCGGCGCGGTGCAGGGTGACGAACTGCCGCGTGAAGTTGATGAGGTCGACCGGCTTGGTCCGTTCAAAGAACCGGCCGAAGTCAACCGCGACCCCGCCCTGCCGTTTCTCTTCACGAATCGTAATCGGGATGTAGCCGAATGAGTCGAGGCGCTCGACGATGGTGTTGAGGTCGCTGCCCTCGAGGCTACCGGATACGACCTTGCCTTCTTTGTCGCGGACCTTGTAACGGAATAGTGGCATTGCTCTCCGCTCCTTAGTTAGTCGACCTTTTCGGCCTCATCCATGACCTCTTCGATGGTGGTGGTGCCGGAGACGACCTTGGCGATGCCGTCCTCCCAGAGCGTCTTCATCCCGAACTCGCGGGCCAGCGCACGGATGGCGCTGGTCGGCGGCCGCGTGACGACCAGCTCGCGGATGCGGTCGTTGACTTTCATCACTTCGAAGATGCCGATACGGCCTTTGTAGCCGGTGTTGCGGCAGCGTTCGCAGCCCTTGCCCCGGTAGAACTTGGTGCCCGGCGGCAGTCCCAGTTCCTCGAGCAGTGCGGCGGGTGGGTCGTAGTCCTCTTTGCACTTCGGGCAGATCTGCCGCACCAGCCGCTGCGCGACCGTGCCTTCCATGGCGGATGCAACCAGGAACGGCTCGATGTTCATGTCAATCAGACGGGTGACGGTGCCGGGCGCGTCGTTGGTGTGGATGGTCGAGAACACAAGCTGACCGGTCAGCGCGGCGCGGATGGCGACCAACGCGGTTTCACCGTCGCGGATTTCACCGATCATGATGACGTCCGGGTCCTGGCGCAGGATGTGCCTGAGTCCCACCAGGTACGTGTAGCCGGCTCTCTCGTTGACCTGGGACTGGCAGATCTTATCCATGTCGTACTCGACCGGGTCCTCGATGGTGATGATGTTCTTGTCGCCGGAACGGATTTCGCCGAGGATGGCGTACACGGTCGTGGATTTGCCCGAGCCGGTCGGGCCGGTGATGAGGATCACGCCGTGGGGTTTGGCAATCATCTCCCGCATCAGCGCCGCCGACTCGCCCATCAGGCCGAGCTCGTCGAGCGAGAGGAGGCGCATCCGGTCGAGGATACGCATGACTACCGTCTCGCCGTAGGTGGTCGGGAAAGTCGAAACACGGAAGTCGATCTCGCGGCCGTCGACCAGAGCGCCGTAGCGGCCGTCCTGCGGGACGCGCTTCTCGGCGATGTTCATGCGCGACATGATCTTGATACGGGAAACGACCGCCAGCTGCAGGGCTTTCTTCGGCGAGACAATGGGGTGGAGGATACCGTCGATGCGGTACCGGACCGTGAGTCCCTCGCGGGTCGGCTCGATATGGATGTCGGACGCGCGCTCGCGGACCGCGCGGATGATCATCTGGTTCACCCAGCGTACGACCGGCGCTTCGGAAGCCAGCTCTTCAAGCTTGCGCGGCTCGGCCGATTGCTCGATCTGCGCCCCGGTTTCCTCTTCCTCTTCGGGCAGGTCGTCGAGGCTCATGGATTCCGGTTCGTCCGGCAGGTCGGCAGCCTGGGGTGCGGAATAGTACTGGTTCAGCGCTTCCTGCAGCTCGAGGTCGCGGCAGACCATCGGTTCGACTTCCATACCGGTCATGCGGCGTACTTCGTCGACGTTGAAAATGTCGCCCGGGTCGACGAATGCGGCCGCCAGGGTGTTGCCGGCGCGGAAGAGCGGTATGACCTGCTTCGTGCGCATGAACTGCTCCGGGAACATCTGCAGCACCTCGGAGTCGATCTTGAAGTTCGCTAGGTCAACAAAAGGTACACCGTAGCGCTGCGCAAGTGCGGCGCCGGATTCGCTGTCACTCTGGGATGATTGTTGCTTGTCTTCACGCACGGAGGCCTCCTTTACTGCCGGTCGTGCTGCCGGCCGCAGGCCGACAGTAACCCGGGGTTTGAGCCTGACGGGGAGAATCCCACATCAGGTTCTATTATACATACTTTGCCCGTTGCACGTCAAGCGAATTCAGACGCCGGGTGGAGACCCCAATTCGGTTCGAAGGCGCGGGAAATCGGGTTCGTGGCCAGACCGATTGACTTGAACCCCGCACGGTTTATACTCAAAGGCTATGGAAGGGCTCGTTGATCTGCTGCAGTCGCTGAGCGGTCAGTCGCAGAAGCTGGCCCGGCGGCTTGTCGCCTATCGCGGTCTTCTCTCCGACCCGGTCAACAATGTCCACGCGCGGGCCAGGGCCATCGTCGAGTTGAGTTCCGCGATTCAGGCCTTTCCCGACTCCGAGGTCCGGGCGCGGCTGGTTGAGTGGTGCCGGGACGAGGCGGCTGCGATCGAACAGGGCCGGGCCGAGTTCAAGTTCGGATTCGGCCGGCAGCTCGTGGCCGGGCTCGAAGGCGCGGGTATGACCATCAAGGGGCAGCTGCCGTTGCTGAGAGTCGGCCTGTTCACGGTGAGGGCCGACTTTGAAGCGGGCAGCGCGACCATCTTCTGGGGGCCGGAGGTCGAGAAGCTCAAGTCCGGCCTCGCCCTCGCGCCTGGCGAGCTGGCGACGACCCTCAGAAAGTGGAACGAGCGGCTGCGACAGAAGTCGGTTGAGCCGGCGAAGCTGGCCGCGAGGCTGCATGCCGGCTATCGCCGGTTCTGCAGTCTCGGCGGGTTGCCGGAAGGGACCCGGGTATTCCTGCTCGATCTCTTGTCCGAGCTTGTCCTTCTGATGCAGCCAGAAAGCTTCCGGTTGAACCCGGCCCAGGAGAAGTTCGTCGAGTACCCGCGCGTCCGCTTCAGCTACGACCTGTTCCGGCTGAAACAGGCCGGGGCGTTCGCGGTCGGCGAAGTGCAGTTGAAGCTGCACGTGGCTAACTTCGACGCCACCACCGAGAAGGCAAGGGCGCTGTGGGTACCGGATAATGAAGAGGGCGAGGGAACGCATTACTCGTACGCATCCTTCAGCAAATGACGAAGGAAGAAGTCCGAATGACAAAGGGCGGATGGACAGGCAACTCGCCCGGGCGATAGTCAACAAGCTCGGCTCGACCGGCACGCCGCCCGAATTCGGTATCGAGCACTTCACGGTCGGGCTTGAGCCCTACCTGAAGGTGGTCGAGGAGGAGTACCTTGACGGGATCCTGAGGTACAACCTGTCGAGCTTCAAGCTGATAACCGGTAACTACGGCGGCGGCAAAACCCACTTCCTTTACACGGTACGAAACCTCGCGTTTCGCCACAACTACTGCGTCGCCTACGTGAGCCTTAATCCGACCGAGTGCCCGTTCGACAAGCTGGAGCTTGTCTACCGGGGCATCGCCGCCAACCTGATTGCTCCGCGGCCGGCGGACGCACCGACTGCGGTCTGGGACAAGGGTATCGAGTCGGTTGTGAGGAAGTGGCACGACGACCAGCGGAAGCTGCACGACCGCACCGACAGCCTGCGCAAGTACCTCGAGACTCTGCCCACGACCGAGAGTACGAGTTTCAGCAACGCCGTACGGGGAGCGTTTGCCAGCCTCCTGGCCGAGGACGGTGAGGGGTTCAACGACGTCATCCAGTGGCTCAAGGGCGAGGATGTGTCGAAGGACGTGCGGGTCCAGCACCGGATCTCCGAGCGGATTGACAAGGCGACCGCGTTCCGTGTGCTCCGTTCGCTCATCCAGTGGGTCCATGCCATCGGCTATACCGGGTTGGTACTGCTGTTCGACGAGGCCGAGCGGGGCATGTCAATCTCATCGTCGCGCGACAAGCGCCGCGCCCTCGACAATCTGCGGCAATTGGTGGACGAATGCGGCAACTCGCGGCTGCCCGGGGCGATGGTCTTCTACGCCGTGCCGGACGAGAACCTGCTGCTCGAGGGTTCGGGCGGAGTGTACGAGGCGCTGAAGCAGCGGTTGCGGACGGCCCTCAACGAAACCAACCCGGTCGGCGTGCGCATCAACCTCGAGGAATTGGGGATTGAACCGGCCGAGTTCCTGAAACGGCTGGGCGCCAGACTGGCCGTCCTGTTTGAGGCTGCCTACGAGCTGAAGCTGGCCGAGGCGAAGCGCGATGCCATTGTGCAGACGCTGGCCGAGCTGGCAGTTTCCGCCTTCGCGTTCGACGTCGGTTACCGGCGGCTCTTTGTGGTCAGCGTGCTGGACGCGTTCCACCAACTCCGGGCAGCGCCGGCGCTCGAATTCGGGCGGAAAGAGGCCGAGAAACTGCTGCGGGTTACCACCCAGCGGCTCGAGCAGACCGACAAGGAACAGGTCGAGAAGGAAGAGTTCTAGGCGCGGCCGAACTCAGAGGCCAGAGGTCAGAATTCAGGAGGTTGAGATCAGCGGCACTAATGTAGTTGAGACGGCGCGCGAGCGGCGCCGTCGTCTGGTGTCGCACCCGGTGTTCGGCGACGGGGAGATTCTCGACACCCGCTGGCACGGGACCGAGCTACTGGTTCACTTCCAGAGCGGGCTGCGGCTATGGCTCCCGACGCAACGGGTTCGGCTGCTCTCGAACATCGGCGACATCGCACCGGGCGAGGCGCAGCCCGCGTTTGTCGAAATCGACACGATCCAGGCGCGCCGGATGATCGAGGCCTTCCGGCTCGGGATCGTACCGCACCAAGATGTCGAATCGTTCACCTTCGGTCGCGAGAAACCGATTGCGGTGCTGGATGGAGCGCTCGCGAACCTCGCTCGCGGTCAGGGCGACGTGTTCATGGTCGAGGGCGAATACGGCGCGGGCAAGACTCATCTGTTGGAGTACGTCCATCACCGGGCGTTGGCTTCGGGGATGGCTACGAGTCTGGTTCAGTTCGACCCGGCCGAGGTGAGCCCTCACCGGCCAAAACGCGTGTACCGGGAAATCGTGCACAATCTGCGCTACATCAAGGACGCGACCGAGCACGGGTTCCGCGACCTGCTGCGGAGCGGCACCTCCCTGGACATGAAGGACCATGTGTTCCTCGGGCCGGTACTCGCAAAGCTCCGCAGGATTGACGCCGGACAGCAGCAGAGCGAGGTCTTCTGGCAGTGGATTGAAGGCGAGAGCACCAAGGAGTACGCGACCGAGCAGAAGAGCCCTTTCCGGGTGAAGGGTGGCCAGCGGATACCGGCACTCTACGACTTCTCGACTGCCGCTGACCTCTACTGCAACATCCTCTCCGGCCTGAGCTGGATGGCTCGGGAGCTGGGGATGAAAGGGCTGGTACTCCTCGTGGATGAGGCCGAGACAGTGACTCATCTCTGGGACATCATGTATCTTGCCAAGAGCGTGAACTTTATGGACGGCTTGGTGCGGACCGCGCAGAACGACCCGGACCTGAAGCGGATCAACGACCGGATGGTCCACAACCGGGTGCGGCCGGTGCCGTACATCTACCGCGACCCGTCGTTGCTGTTGGTCTTTGCGACCACGCCCAGCCCCTACGACTACGCGTATATCAAGCTGGCGAACCGCATCAAGCACCGGGTTGAGCTTGAGCCGCTCGAAGACAAGGCGTTGTACGACGCTTTCTCAACCATGGTGATGATCTACCGGAGGGCGTATCCGGGCTTCACGGTCTCGGACCTTGACCAGAAGAAGCTGCTGCGCGAGGCCTCCCGCCGCAACATCGAAGGTGTGCGGGCCTTTATCAAGTTCTCGATCGAGGCACTCGACGTGACCCGGCTTCGGGCCCAGGGCATCCTGCCGGCGGCAAAGAACTGACACGACGGAACACGGACGAACACGGACAGCCACCAACTGACACGGACTGAAGGCGAAGCGGCGGGCGTGGCTGACGAGCGCGGAATTCGCGTCGCCCTGAAGCGGACTTGGTCTCCGTTCTTTTCACGGTTCGGCCGGCTGACCGAAGTCCAGGTCCGGACGATTCCCCTGATTCTCGAAGGGCGAAACGTCGTGGTCATATCCCCGGCCGCGTCGGGCAAGACCGAGGCCGTGGTCGCGCCAACGCTTGAACGGCTGCTGCCCGCAAGGCGTGGCCGGTTCTCGGTCCTCTACGTGTCGCCGACCCGCGCCCTGGTGAACGACCTTCACCGCCGGCTGTCCGAGCCGCTCGAGTATCTGGAACTGGGTCTGGCCCGCAAGACCGGCGACCACCCGGCAATCGATGAGTCGAAGTTGCCGTTCATGTTGATAACCACGCCGGAGTCCTTCGATTCGCTGCTCTGCCGTCACACT
Organism: uncultured bacterium; assembly: GCA_964610135.1. Taxonomy (GTDB): domain Bacteria; phylum Hydrothermota; class Tepidihabitantia; order Tepidihabitantales; family Tepidihabitantaceae; genus UBA2258. The sequence continues at coordinate 10,001 of CAZSUX010000021.1, forward strand.
CGCATATTCAAGGAACTGTCCGCCGTGATACTCGACGAGCTTCACCTGCTCGATAACACGCCGCGCGGAGACCAGTTGCGCGTGCTGCTCGAGCGGCTGCGGCTCATCAATTCCGGAATCCGGTACTACGCATTGTCGGCTACGATTGATGACCTCGACATTGGACGGCGCTACTTCCCCGACCCGGTCGTTGTCCAGGTAGCGGCCCGGCGCGAGATCGACGAGGAGTTGATGCCGATGGGCGACGGCTGGCCGGAGCGGGTCGTAGAGGAACTGAGGAAGCGCGACTGCCGGAAGGTGCTCTGCTTCTTCAATGCCCGCTCATACGCGGAGGAGTGCGCGAAGCTGCTGGATCGCCCGCCGTTCACGAACCGGGTCTCGGTGCACCATGCCAGCCTGACTCGCGAGGCGCGGGAAGATGTTGAGGCGACAATGAACCGGGAGAAGACGGGACTGCTCTGCTGCACGTCCACGCTCGAACTGGGGATCGACATCGGCGACATCGACGCAGTAGTGCTGGTGCGGCCTCCGTTCAATGTCTCGTCGCTGTTGCAGCGGCTCGGACGGGGCAACCGCCGGCGCCGGTCCAACCTGCAGGCGCTCGGGCTGTACCTGAACTCATGGGAGAAGTTTCTGTTCGAGGCGATGTTCGAATGCGCGTGCGAGGGCCGATTGTACGAGAAGACCTACACGCCGGCGCTCTCGGTGATACCGCAGCAGGTGATGTCGTATTTGTTCCAGCGCCGGCGTATCGGCACCACCTGGGAATCGGTGCGGCGAGTCCTGCGGCCGTTGACCGGAGGGGATGCGCCGATTGACCGGGCGTTCCGGCAGATGGTCGACTCGGGGGAGGTTGTGGCGCAGCGGCCTGGCATCTACTTCAACGGCCCGGCCACCGAGCTGCGGGTCGAGATCGGCAAGGTTCATTCGAACATCCAGGACAAGACCTTCGGACACTACGGCGTGTATGACATCACGACCGGCCGGCAGATCGGCACGGTCTTCTTCGTGTTTCATCACTTCGTGCTGGCTGGACGTTCCTGGGAACTGGTCGAGCATCGGGAGAAAGAGAAGAAGATAATGGTGCGGCCGCTGGCCGCGGTTTCGTCCAACACCAAGGTCTTCGAGGGTACCGGGACCGGCGGCTATTCGTATCGGCTCGCGCCGGTGCTGAAGGCGCGGCTGTTCCCGGACCTCGCACCGAACCAGTTCCCTTACTTTCGCGACGGGGGCCAGCAACTGCTCGTGCACCTGCTTGGCTCGACCTACGGCTACATCCTGTCCGAGGCGCTCAGCGCACAGGGACGGGACACAAGCGACATGGACGGCAAGCTCTTCGTCCTTTCCGGCCGCAAGTCCGATGCGAAGCTGAAGTCGTTCCCGGCGCCTGACCTTTCGGCGGTTCGCGACGTCGTGAGCGGCAGCCTCTTTCGGCTCGAGGACAGCCTCGGCTCCGGCTCGTTCTTCCGGTCGCTGCCGGAGGAACTGCAGATTGAGGACCACCTGCTGACGCTCGATGTCCGGGGTCTGCTTGAGTTCCTTACAGGACTGGAGCCGGTAGAGCTTCCGGCCGACCAGGTGGTGACGCAAATCCGGAGGCATCTTGGAATCCAGGCCCATGGTTGACACTTCTTCAATCGCGGGTAATTTCTGACCGTGCGCAGGCTCCTGGTCGTTGCCTACTACATGCCACCACTCGGCCTCTCCGGCGTGATGCGGGTGACGAAGCTCTGCAAGTTCCTGCCCGAGGCAGGCTGGCAGCCGCTGATACTGACGGTGAAGCCGGTCGCCTACTACCACTACGACCCGTGCCTGCTCGATGACCTCAAGGCGTCACGCATCTACCGAACCGAGAGTGCGGACCCTAACCGGCTGCTGAACCTCGTCCGCTCAAAGGCGAAGAAGCTGACCCCGGCGCTGGCGCAGGGGCTTGGAGCCGGGCCGCGGCTGCTCAACCACGTGCTGTTCCCGGACTCGAAGATCGGTTGGCTGCCGTTCGGCTCAGTCGCGGGCAGGCACATCATCGATCGGGAGAAGCCGGCGGCGATATTCGCTTCGGCGCCGCCCTTCACGGCGCTGCTGCTTGGGGTCCGGCTCAAGGCCCACGCTCACGTGCCGCTGGCCGCGGACTTCCGCGACCCGTGGCCGACCGGGTTTGCCCGGCCGCCCCGACACCAGCGGGCAGCGCTGAGGCGGCTCCGGCGTTACCTCGTCGACCACTCGGATCTCGTGCTGGCCGTCAATTCCGGCACGGCCCGCGCTGTCGGCCCGCGCTGCGAGGTGCTGGACAACGGCTTCGACCCGACCGACTTCGAGGTCGAACCCGCGAAGCTCGATGGATTCAGCCTGGTTCACGTCGGCAACCTCTGGCGGAACCAGGCCGAGGTTTCCTCTCTTGTAGAAGCCCTGCGGCAGCGGCCGGACGCGAAGCTGTACCTGGCCGGACGAGTTGACGGTGAGACACGTCGTCGGTTCGAGCATGACCCGCAGGTGCGACTGCTCGGTACACTGCCGCACAGTGAGGCCTGCGCTTTGATGAAAGGCGCGGATGTGCTGCTCTATGTCGGCAAGCCCGGGCAGCCGGTCGGCATCAAGCTGTACGAGTACCTGGGCGCCAGGCGGCCGATCGTCATCTGGGGAGAGGGTTCGGATGAAGCGGCAGGCTTGGTGGCAGAAGCCGGAGCCGGCGTCGCGTGCGGCCTCGACGGCAGGAAACTGGCCGAAGCACTGGATGAAATGAAGCGAGACCCGGCGCGGTTTGCTCAGACGGGCCGAGACCGGTTCAACCGGCGCTGTCAGGCGCGCTGGCTCGCCGACCGGCTCGAATCACTCATCTAGCCCCCCCGTAATCTACAATCTAGGGACGCTAACCATATTTCTCTTGACCAAGTCGCGACAGGTGATAGCATCTCCGATGCCGAGAATGGCGAGAGTCGTGGTGCCGGACGTTCCCCATCACGTGACTCAGCGTGGTGACCGGCGGGAAACCGTGTTCCTTGCACGTGGCGACTACCAGCGTTATCTGGCTCTGCTGAGGGAATACTCGATCCCGCGCGGGTTGGACGTAGTCGCGTACTGCCTGATGCCCAACCACGTTCATCTTGTGGTTATCCCGCATTGCGCTGACTCGCTTGCGACCGTGCTCAAGCCGGTGCACCTACGTCTCGCGCAGTACGTGAACTGGACGCATGGTATGACCGGCCGGCGCTGGCAGGGTCGGTATTTCTCTTGTCCCCTGGATGTGCGGCACACTGCGACCGCGGTTCGCTACGTCGAACTGAACCCAGTGCGAGCGGGTCTCGTGCGCGAGGCTGAGTCCTATCAGTGGAGCAGCGCGGCCGCGCACGCCGGCCTCAGGGACGACGACGTCCTGACCGCTGATGCCCACAAGCTGGTTGGTGCCGGAGACTGGCGCGCGTGGTTGCGCGAGACCGATGAGGACGAGTTGATTCAGCAGCTTCGATTGAGCACGAGGACCGGGCGGCCGTACGGGGGCGATTCGTTCGTCGGCAAGGCCGAGCGCGCAACAGGCCGCTTGCTCAGGCGCCTACCGGCCGGACGACCAAAGACGAAGCGGAAGCAGAAATACGGTTAGCGTCCCCAGATTATCTGGGCTACCAAGTGCACTGGAAGACTGCCAGCGCTACCGGAACCGGCTGGATGACAAGGTCAAGGACGAGGATGCCGGCAATGGTCCTCGGCCGCGGCTGGAAGTCGAGCAGGCCGGCGGTGTTGTCCTGGACGTCGGCGTAGGCGACGGCCTTGAGAAACGGTGCGTCCCTGAGACCTGGATAGGCGGCCGGGAAGATGACAAGGAAGTCGGGCTTCCAGTCCCGGAAGAAAGCCATGAAGCCTGCACGGTCCGGCCGGTATCGGATGAACTCCCTTGTCACCAACCCGACGAGGTCAAAGATGCGGCGGTTGGAGAAGTAGCCGATGGCACCGACATCGTTGCAGGCAAGCGTCGCTCCGGCCGGCGTGTTGTCGGCGAGCCAATGCCCCAGCGCGACCTGCATCTGGTTGATGGAGGACTCGGCCCGAGTCGTATTCCGGACGGTCGCAGCCGATACGGTCACCACATTGAAGGCCGCCAGCGCCGACAGGGCAATCGTTACTCCGAGTCGTGTCGCCGCGTGTCGAATCCACCGCCAGGCGTACGCGACGCCGATGACGGCGACGACTGCGGCCAGTGCCGTCACGTTGCCGATGTAGCGGCCGTTCTGGAAAGCCGCGCCGAACGATGGCGAGATGAGGCCGATGAGCGGGACGTAGCCGAGCACCGTCAGCGGAACCAGAAGCCCGCCGTCGTGCCTGCGTCGGAACGCCGACGCTGTGAGCCCGACCAGCCCGACCGGCACGAGCAGGCAGAGGACCGGATTCGCGCGCCAGAGGTGAACGCAGAATTCGGCGAAGTAGGACGGGGCGCCGACGGTCAGAAGTTCCTTGAGTTGAGGAAGGCTGCCGGTAGCGAGGGCGGTGAACAGACTCATCTTCCCGACCTTGGCCAGGTAAGTCAGAGGAAATAGACTACGGGAGAGCGAGTAGTTGAATCCCAGCCAGGCAAGGACGACGGCGAGCCAGATGACGAACCCGCGCCAGAAAGCCACCCGCTGCCCGAACGCGAACCGGCGCAGGAGCGAGTCGAGTGCAGCGAAAGCGGCAAGCAACAGGCTCTCGGGCCGGGCCCAGGCTGCGAGCCCGAACAGGGCCCATGCCAGCGCAGACCGCCAGCCGGTGCGGAACCTCAGGTAGTAGTAGATGCCGGCTAGAGTCAGAGCCACGGACAGCGTGACCTCCATGCCGGACATCATCGCCCATCCCATCGGGCCGAGCGTCGCTACTGCCAGGCCGGCGGCAAGCCCGAGCCATTCGTTCCCGGTGACTCGGCCGGCGATTCGGAAGGCGAAAACGGCTGACATGAAGAGCAGACCCGCACCGAGCAGCTTGGCAATCACGACCATCACCATGGCGTTGCGAGTGAATACATGGAAGAACGCGAGGCCGAACGTCCACAGCGGGGCGGTGGAACCCGCGACCGGTTCGCCTTGGTTGTACGCGAAGCCCCAGCCGCGGGCGAGGTTGCGGGCAAAGGTCAGGTGAATCCAGGAGTCATCGAGCGGGAATCCGGGTTCGTGGTTCTGTTTCAACTCGACCGACAGGTAGGCGGCGAAGAGACCGGTCGTGACCAGTGCCAACATCAGCGCGCGCTGCCAGCCCAGCCGGACTGCCGGTTTCCTGGTGGCACCGGCTTTGGACTTCGCCATCGGCGATGATTATGAAACCCGAGGCCGGAGTGTCAAGGTTTGGCCCGTCGATCTCGTCTTTGGAAACCCTGCGCAAAGTCACCAGAAAGGGAATCTGAAAGCAGCGTTGAAAGCTCGTCTGAGAGTAGCTTCGAGAGGATAGTCACGCGCGTCGGCAAGAGGACTCTTGAGCACTTCGGTCATCGCTCGGAAAACTGCTCGCGAAACTGCTTCCCGCATTGCTCTGCGCATCGCTTCGCTCATTGTTCGCGAAAGAGCTCCGCTCATCCCTCGATTCTGAAGTCGGTCTTAGCCTTAGCTTGAACCTCAGCCTATTCCTTGGACCAAACCTCAACTTCTTCCTTGGCCTTTTCCTTCCTTGAAGGCTACCCCCCAGGCAGTCTCCGGTCCGCTGCCCCGGCGGGAGAATTGTGGCTCCCTACGCACTCATACCATACATTGTGCCAGGCCGGTGTCTGCGGCTCGTGCTCCCGGCGGGTAGGAACGTGCGACTTACCGGCGGCGCTGAAGTCGCGCTCGGAGCTCGTCAACGGGCAGGGGGAATTGGGTCCATCCGGGAAGGCTCCCGCCGCTTTAGCGCTCGGGGCGTGTTTTCGGGGCCTTCCATACCGGGATTGGGGCCGTGAGCCTTCGCTTGACTCCGAGGTGGGGGGGGGTACACTTAACCGCGGTGGTCTGGCCGCCGCAACTCCGACGCAATCGGCTTTTGGGTGGTCCGTTGGCAGAGCGGAGTTCTACCTCTATTCCTAACCACCCTGATCTAATAAGGAGGCAGTTTGTGAACAAGGCAGTTACCCTGATACTCGCCTTGCTGCTGCTCAGCGGCGTAAGCTGGGCATCGGACATGGCCACCGCGTTGCCGACTGAGGGCGTGCGCGCGGAGCCGTCCCAGTTCCAAGCGCCGCCGATGCCCATGGGAGAACAGGATGCAACCATGTACTCCCAGGACTTCAGCGGCTCATGGAACTCCAATAGCCCGCCTACCGGCTGGACAATCGGCTGGACCGGCTCCGGCCCGGATGCCAACGATTGGTACAACGGCGGCGGGTACGCGGCGCTATACTGGTATCCGTATGACTACGGCCAGCGAGACTCGCTGATGTCGCCGGTCATCAATTGCGCCAGCTACACCAACGTTGTATTCTCGGCGTACGCCTACTACTCTTGGTTCAGCAACTACAACGCGTATATCCAAGGCTCGACTGACGGCGGCAGCACCTGGACTCAGAACATCTACCAGTATACCGGAAGCTACGGACCCGGGACCCAGACCTTCAGTCTCCCCTGGGCCGCGGGTTGTGCCCAGCTTCGGCTGCGCTGGATGGGCTGGGGCGACATCTACAACATCAACTACTGGTATGTTGACAACGTGCTTTTGACCGGCGACCTGATGGTTTCGAACGATATCGGCGTGACCGAGATTCTTGCGCCGATGGACCCGTTCTACGCCTTCGGCGATACCATCTGGCCGCAGGCCGTGGTCAAAAACTGGGGCACGGGTGCCCAGAACAACGTGCCGGTCCGCTGCCGCATGACGGACAGCGTGACGACCGTGATCGTCTACGACGAGGTCGTCAATGTCAGCCTCACTCCCGGCCAGGAAGATACGGTTGACTTCCCGTCCTACGCTCCCGGGGCGGCGGAAGCTATCTACCGCGATACGATTCGTTCTGAGAGCCCCGGGGACCAGAACCCGGCCAACGACGCGATGTGGAACCGGGTCAAGGTCACGGAGTGGGGTTCGGAATGCCTGAGCTACCACGACGGGACGTTTGAC
>CAZSUX010000022.1:0-16585 GCA_964610135.1 uncultured bacterium
CGCGTGCTGTTGTACGAGATCACGCCGAAGGGCATCAAAGAGGCGTTTGCGGCCCCGGGCGAGATTGACATGAATAAGGTCTATTCGCACCGGGCGCGGCGCGTGCTGGACCGGCTGGTGGGGTATCTCGTCTCGCCGCTGCTCTGGAAGATAGTCGGCGGCGGGCTGTCGGCGGGTCGGGTCCAGACCGTGGCGCTCCGGATCCTGGTGGACCGCGAGCGCGAGATACTGGCGTTCAGGCCCGAGGAGTTCTGGTCGGTCAAGGCGTTGTTCGCCAAGACCGGCGGCGCGACGTTCGAAGCCCTGTTGGCGAAGATCAAGGGCGAGGACTTCAAGATTCGCAGCGCGGCCGAGATGGAGGCGGTGAAGCAGGGCTGCGCCGCGGCCCAGTTCGCGGTCGCGGACGTGAAGACGCGCGACCGCGCGCGGAGGCCGCTGCCGCCATTCATCACCGCGACGATGCAGCAGGACGCAGTCCAGCGCCTGAGCTTCCCGGCCCGCAAGGCGATGTCGGTGGCGCAGCAGCTCTTCGAGGGTGTCGACCTGGAGAAGGAAACCGCGGGCCTCATCACCTATCCGCGCACCGATTCCTTCCGCGTCGCCGATACCTTCGTGCGGGACACGCGCCAGTTCGTGGCCGACAGCTTCGGACCGGAATTCCTGCCGGAGAACTCGCGGCATTATCCCGACAAGAAGGGCGCCCAGGGTGCGCACGAAGCAATCCGGCCCACCCGGATTGACCGCACGCCGGATTCGGTGAAGCGGTTCCTGACGCCGGAGCAGTTCCGGCTCTACGACCTTATCTACCGCCGGTTCCTTGCCAGCCAGATGGCCGATGCCGTCTACTCCCTGACTGAAGCACAGGTTGCGGGCGGCGACTACCTGTTCAAAGCCGATGCCCTGAAGTGCAAGTTCTCCGGCTTCGAGCGCATCTACGGCGACCCGGACAAGGAGAAGACGCTGCCCGCGCTCGCCACGGGCGAGCCGCTGGAGATGAAGGAGTTCAGGCCGGAGCAGAAGTTCACCCAGCCGCCGCCGCGCTACACCGAGGCAACGCTGATCAAACGGCTTGAGGTGAACTCCATCGGCCGGCCTTCGACCTACGCGACCATCGTTTCTACCCTGTTCGACCGGAAGTATGCGGAGCGGCGTGAGGGAAGGCTCTGGCCGACCGAGCTCGGCATCATCGTCTGCGACGTGCTAGTGCCACGGTTCTCGGATGTCTTTGAGATCGGGTTCACGCGCGAGATGGAGAAGGAGCTGGACCTGGTAGAAGAGGGAAGTGAGAAGTGGCAGGAGGTCATCGCGCGGTTCTACCAGCCGTTCAAGCAGGACCTCGACAAGGTCGCCGAGGGCGCGGCCGACATCAAGCAGGACTTGAGCCGGGAGTTGGATGAGAAGTGCCCGGAATGCGGCGCGAATCTGGCCGAGCGCTGGGGCCGGTTCGGCAAGTTCATCGCCTGCTCGACCTACCCGACGTGCAAGTACATCAAGAAGGAGAAGGCGAAGCTCCTGGACGAGAAATGCCCGCAGTGCGGCAAACCCCTGGCTCAGCGGTCAGGGAGGTTCGGACCGTTCAAGGCCTGTTCAGGATACCCCGAATGTAAGTACATAAAGAAGGAAGAGCCCGGGCCGGACTTGAAGCCGGGGGAGCCCTGCCCGCAATGCGGCAAGCCCTTGGCCGAGAAGCGCGGCCGGTTCGGGATGTTCGTTGGCTGCACCGGCTATCCCGAGTGCCGTTTCATGGTCCGCGGCAGGCGGCCGGAGCCGAAGGTACTGGAGGAGAAATGCCCGCAGTGCGGCAAGAACCTGGTCGAGCGCAAAGGCCGATTCGGGCCGTTCATCGCCTGTCCCGGGTACCCGAAGTGCAAGTACATCAAGAAGGACAAGGACAAAGGACAAAGGATTAAGGACAAAGAATGAAGGCGATGCGGAATGGGTTGTACTATCAGCTACGGCTGATGCCGGGCGAGGAGATTGTGGAGACGCTGGTCGGCTTTGTCAGGAGACAGCGTATCAAGTCCGGGTTCCTGACCGCAATCGGCGCGGCCGAGGACATTATGCTGGGATGCTTTGACCCGAGTACTAGGGCTTATCACAAACGTACGTTCATGGGCGATCACGAAGTGGCAGCCCTGGTCGGCAACGTGGCCTGGGTCGGCAGGAACCCGGTCTGCCACATCCACGCCATAATCAGTACGCCCCGGCTAACTACCTTTGCCGGCCATCTCTTCTCCGGCACGGTCACGGTCACGCTGGAGGTTGCGTTCGTCCCCGGGACCCGTCGCCTTGCCCGCAAACCGGACGCGCCTACCGGTTTGAACCTCCTTGCCCTGCCCTGACGCAAGAACCCGCCTGAATTGACTTTAGCGGGCTTATTGATACACTGCTATCCTAGGAGTGCGGTTATGCAGTTGCCAAAAACGGCCTGTCCTGCGGGCCGGAATCCTTAAGGAGGAACCTGATGGCGCTGATAGACGATGTTAAGAACATCATAGTCGAGCAGTTGCACGTGACGCCGGAGAAAGTTACCGATACCGCTAACTTCGTTGACGACTTGGGCGCGGATTCGCTCGACATCGTCGAGCTGGTCATGGCGTTCGAGGAGAAGTTCGGCGTCGAAATCCCGGACGAGGACTCACAGCAGCTGGTGACCGTCGGCAAGGCCGCCGAGTACCTGCAGAAGAAACTGGCCGAGAAGAAGTAAGCCGGAATCCTTTACTTCAACCGCCGATGAGCAACCAGAGCGGTCGACGACGGGTCGTGGTTACCGGCATGGGCGTGGTTACGCCCGTCGGCAATGACGTGCCGACATTCTGGCAGAGTCTCCTCGCCGGCAAGACCGGCGTAGCCCGACTTGCCTCGTTTGACACTGCCGACCTTGAGGTGCTGATTGGCGCCGAGGTCAAGGGGTTCGAGCCAACCCAGCGCCTGGACGCGAAGTTGGTGAAGCGAACGGACCGGTTCACCCAGTATGCTCTCTGGGCGGCGGACGAGGCGGTCCGCGATTCGAAGATCGACTTCGAGAAAGAGGACCGGAGTCGGGTCGGCGTGATCACCGGTTGCGGGATGGGCGGCATCCAGACGTGGGAAGTCCAGCACATTCAGTTCCTGCAGAAGGGCCCGCGGCGCGTGTCGCCACTGCTGGTGCCGATGATGATTCCGGACATGGGGTGCGGCCAGATTGCCATCAATTACGGCCTGCGCGGCCCCAACTACGATACGACCTCGGCCTGCGCGTCCGCCGCACACGCGATCGGCAGCGCGTTCCGCCACATCATGCACGGCGACGCCGACGTGATGGTCGCGGGCGGTGGCGAGGCCGCGATCACGAGATTCACCGTTGCCGCGTTCTGCAACATGGGCGCGCTCTCCAAGCGGAACGCGGAACCGGAGCGGGCCTCCCGGCCGTACGACAAGGACCGCGACGGGTTCGTGATGGGCGAGGGCGCCGGGATCTTCGTCATCGAGGAGCTTGAGCACGCCCGCCGGCGCGGCGCGCCGATTCACTGCGAGCTGGCTGGGTACGGCGCGACCGCCGACGCCTACCACATCACCGCGCCGGACCCGGATGCACTCGGCGCAATCGCCGTGATGCGTGAGGCGATTGCCGAGGCCGGCCTGCGGCCCGAGGATATCGACTACATCAACGGCCACGGTACCTCGACGCCGCTGAACGACGCATCCGAGGTGAAGGCGTTGTACGCGGTCTTCGGCGACCACGCCGGGAAACTCGCCATCAACTCCACCAAGTCGATGATCGGGCACGGCCTCGGCGCTGCGGGCGCGATGGAACTGGCGGCGATGGCCCTGCAGGTGAAGCATCAGCGGGTGCACCCGACCGTCAACCACGAGGTTCCGGACGACGGCGTGGAACTAGACTTCGTCAAGGGCGCGGCGCGCGACTGCCGGATCCGGGTCGCCCTGTCCAATTCGTTCGGGTTCGGCGGGCACAACGCCTGCCTGCTGGTGAAAGCCTGGTCATGAACATTGCCGTCTGCATCAAGCAGGTCCCGTCGACCGAGACGAAGATCCGGGTCAACACCCAGACCGGCTTCGTGGACAAGACTGAAATCGAGTGGGTCGTCAACCCGTACGACGAATACGCGCTGGAGACCGCCCTCCGCCTCAAGGAGAAAGCCGGCGCCGGCACCATCACCGTAGTCGCGCTCGGCCCGGAACGGGTGAAGACCGCGCTGCGGACCGCGCTGGCGATGGGCGCTGACGGTGCGGTGCAGCTTACGGCCCCGGAGTTCGACGGCATCGACGCCCTGGCCACCGGTCGCCTCCTTGCCAAGGCCATCCAGCGGCAGCCGTTTGACCTGGTGCTGTGCGGTAAGCAGGCGGTGGACGACGACCAGGCGGCAGTGCCGCCGGCAGTCGCCCACTTCCTCGGGGTCCCGCACGCCTCGGTCGTGGCCGAGTTGACCGCAGACTTCGCGGCCAGCACCATCGTCGCCCGGCGCGAAATCGAAGGCGCGACCGAGGTCGTCCACGCTCGGTTTCCGTGCCTGGTGACGATGCAGAAGGGCAACTATGAACCCCGCTACCCGACCCTCAAGGGGATGATGGGTGCGAAGAAGAAAGAAATCCCGGTGCTGGGCGTGACCGAGCTGGGGATCGACCCGACGGTGCTGACCCGGCGCCTGGAGTACATCGAAGACCGGCTGCCTCCCGGCCGCAAGCCGGGGCGCGTACTCGAAGGCGAGCTGGAGCAGGTCGTGCCGGAACTGGTGCGGCTACTGCACGAAGAAGCGAAGGTCCTCTAAGCTGGAGATAATCCTCAATGTTTGACAGGAAGCTTTCACAGGAACGTCTGCTCGTGGGAATCGGCGGCAACATGGGCTCCGGCAAGTCGACCGTCGCCAGCGAACTGAAGCGCTACGGCGCAAAGATCATCGCTGCGGACGAGATGGGCTGGTCGGTGCTCGCCAAGGGCACGACTGAGTACCGCCGGCTGGTCAAGACCTTCGGCCGCGCGATTCTGACCAAGGCCGGCAACATCGACCGCCGGGCGCTGGGCAAGCTGGCTTTCGCCAGCAAGACGAGCCTGGCCAAGTTGAACGCGATCGTCCACCCGGCCCTGCTGGAGCGGGTGCGCAAAGAGATAAACCGGAACCGGAAGGGCCTCGTCGTTGTCGACGCGGCACTGCTCTTTGTCTGGGGGTTGGACAAAGAGGTCGACGTCGCCATCCTCGTGACGGCGGCCGACCGCCTCAAGACCAAGCGGCTGGTCGACGCCGGCATGAAGGAAGAGGACGTCGTCGCGCGCCTTAAGCTCCAGCCGCCGGATGCGAAAATCTGGCGGCGGGCCGACTTCGTGCTCGAAAACAAGGGCTCGTTCGCGGAACTGCGACGCAAGTGCCGCGCGCTCTGGAATTTCTTCTACAGCGCGAAGTTCCAAGCGTTCAAGGCCGCCCGTCGTCACTAGCGGGCAGTTCGACACGTCCGCGCCCGCTGGACGAGTATGAAGCTCAGCCAGGTCCCGCTCAAAGAGATCGACTGCGCCGGCCCGGTGATGCGGGCGAGCACGCCCTATATCCTTGAGTACGACGAAGTCGCCTCGCTCGCCGGGGACCTGTTCGAGACGTACCGCGCCAAAATCAACCCCGCCGCCACCGGGCTCGGCCCCCGGCAGCGCGAGTCGAACGCCGAGAGCTACGCGCTCCTCGGCCGCGAGCGAGAGCTCGGGCGCTTCCACGTGGTCTACGACATCGATGAGACGAGGCTTGCCATCGAGCTTGACGAAGACGATGCCGACAAGTTCTACCGGCTGATGCGCGAGCAGCGTATCATCACGCCGGACCTCGGTTTCATCCGACGCGTGATGTCGGGCAACATGGCCGAAACCGTCGCCGCCATGCTCTGGCAGATCGGCGCGATCAAAGTCACGCTCGGCGACCTGCGTCCGCTGTTCAAGGTCGACGAAGGCCGGAACTACAGCCCCATCTACGTCGACGTCAAAGGTCTTACCAATCACCCGGCGGCGAACGACTTCGTGCTCTCCTCGGCGGCCCTGCTCGTCCGCAACCTCGACTTCGACGTCATCTGCGGCATCGAGGCGGGTTCGATCGCTATCGCCGCGGTGATGGCCCAGAAACTGGCCAAGCCGATGTTCTATGCCCGTCGCGCGCGGCGCTACCCCGAGGCGAGCCCGTTCGAGGGCATCAAGAGCCACGAGCTTTTCCGCAAGCGGGTGCTGCTGGTCGACGACACCCTGGTCCATGGCTGGACCAAGACCCGGGTCATCAAGGAAATCCGGGAATGGGGCGGCCGGGTCGAAGCCTGCTTTGTCATCTTCGACCGGCAGCAACAGGGAAGCCAAGACCTCAAGCAGGCCGGCGTGAAGCTCGATTCGCTCACCAACCGCGACGCAGCCCTGTCACCGAAGATACCGCGCGAGATCAGCTTCCTGACCGACGAAGAGTACGAGGAAGCCGCCCGCTACTTCGCAGACCCCGGGGCGTGGCACGCAGCGCGCGGCTACACCTTCCACGAGCCGTCGCCCCTCGACTAGGTTCGTACAGCGTTGGCCCCGGCGGTTCCTGTCCGACAGCGCCTTCGTACATCGTTCGTCCGTGTCCGCACTTCTGCACTCGGGTCTCTGCATTCTGAATTCTGAGTTGTCCCACAGCGGCCATCGGCCGCCATGCCTGCCTTGACAGCGGGCCAACTCCGGCCACAATGTTAACGAGGAAAATACGTCAGTGACGAATCAGGATACTATACTACCTACCCGTGGAGGGAAACATGTTCTGGAACTATGTCTGCCCTGAGTGCCACAAGCCGACGTCGGTCGAATGGTCGCAGCGCGAAGCCGAGGTAGCCTGCCGTCGATGCGCACGGGTTCACTACCCGCCGACGCCACACGAAGACCACTACGCCTACGTCGATGAACTGAAGTGGCCGCCGGAACTGGAGGAGGCGGTTATCTCCCTGCGCGGCACGGTCTGCGCGGTGCCGGGCTGCTTCGGCGAGCACTCAACGCTGGTATTCCGCGTGCCGATTTCGGCCGGCGGCCAGACCTCGGTCGACAACCTGATGCCGGTGTGCGCGCGCCACGCCGCCTCGAAGGGCGAGCGGGCCTGGGACGAGTGGATAGCCGACGCACGCCAGGAGCTGGCGACCGAGAAGCAGGCGGCGCCGAAGTTCGAAGTCACCATAACCAAACACCCCCTGACGGACGAACCCCCGGAGTCCGATTTCGTCGCCCCGCCGGCCGGATTGATGGTGCCACTGGCCGGATTGCGCGCGGACCGCGCGCCGAAGGCAACAGTCCCCGGCGCCGCGCCGCTGGCCGAGCTGAAGCTCGCGGTGCCGTTTCTGCGCGGGCCGACCGGCAAGATCACGTTCAACTACGACTGGGAGATGAAGAAGAGCGGACGCTGTCGTCTGTTCCTGCTGGCCTGGCCCCGTGGCGACGAGCCCGACATCTCGCTGCTCGGTGGCCCGAAGTACCACGGCTTTCAGGTAGGAAAGGACCACCTCGGCGTCAAAGACCAGAAGGGCGACGCCGAACTGGAACTGACGCTGCCCGCGTCGCCGGGCGGTCGCTGGACTGCGGCCGTGGCGGTGCTCGACCAGGGCTGCGACTTCCAGCTTGTCGAATACGCGCTGGCGGCGACGAAGTAACCCAAAGGGGCAAAGGGACAGAGGGACAAAGGGATAGAGTGGGGAACACTCGATCCCTTTATCCCTTGATCTCTTTGCTGGTTCGGAAAAGTGCTCGGACTTCGGCGCTGACGGCGTCCGATGAGACTTCGCGTTGCTCTCCGGTCGCCAGGTCCTTGAGTGAATAGACACCCTTGGCCAATTCGTCCGGCCCGATGATAATGCAGCAGGCCGCCTGGGCCGCATCGGCCGACTTGAACTGCCCCTTGACCTTGCGGGCGTCGTAGTCGACCTGCGCGGCGATGCCGTCCGCCCGCATCCGGTTGGTGAGGTCCTGCGCCGCGTTCAACTCGGCCTCGGTCAGCCAGACGACAAATGCGAGGTGCCGTCGCGCCGGCACGGGCGCGACCGGCGCAGCGAGCAGTGTCCGCTCGAGCCCGATGGCCAGGCCGACTCCGGGCGTATCCGGCCCGCCGAATTCCTCAATCAGATAGTCGTAGCGCCCGCCGCCGCCGAGGCTGTCTTGCGCGCCGAGTGACGCCGAGATGTACTCGAACGTCGTCCGGTTGTAGTAGTCGAGGCCGCGCACCAGGCGGACGTTAGTCTCGTGGCGCAGACCGCGCCGGTTCAACTCCACGAGCACCTGCTCGTGGTGCCGCTTGCAGGCCGCGCATAGATACTGCCCAGGCGTGGGCGCGTCCTTCAAGGCGGCTTGACAGGTTTCAACCTTGCAGTCGAAAACCCGCAGCGGGTTGCGCTCAAGGCGCATGTGGCAGTCGGCGCAGAGCTGCTCCTTCCGGTCGAAGAGGGACTTCCGTAGAGTCTCACGGTAGGCGGGCCGGCACTCACGGCAGCCGATGGAGTTGACCTGGACCGTGCAATCGCTGATACCGAGGGACTGGAAGAAGTCGGTGCCGAAACAGATGACCTCGGCATCAACCAGCGGGCTCGCCTCACCCAGCGCCTCGATCCCCACTTGGTGAAACTCGCGCGTCCGGCCTTTCTGGGGCCGGCAGTAGCGGAAGTAAGGGCCGACGTAGTAGAGCCGGGACGGCAGACGCAGCCGGTTCTCCAGCACGGCGCGCACCACCCCGGGTGTGCCCTCGGGCCGGAGGGTCAGGTCCCGGTCGCCGCGGTCCTTGAACGAGTACATTTCCTTGGTGACGATATCCGAACCCTCGCCCGAAGATTTCACGAAGACCTCGGTGTGCTCGAAGGTCGGAGTTACTATCTCCTGGTACCCGCCAAGCTCGGCCAGACGCCGGAATACGTTCTCGACGTGCAGCAGTCGGCCCGAGTCCGGGGGAACGAAATCCTGAGTGCCCTTGGGCCGGGCGCGCGGGGTCCCGCTCATCCCAGCCTCCGGGAGAGCTCGTACGATGCCAGGCCGAGGAATATGCCCGTGATGTTGGCCAGCATGTCGGTGACGTCGAATCCGCGCTGGGGGATTCTCTTCTGGATGAGTTCCAGGCCGACGGCAAGCGGCCCGGTAACAAGCAGCGATACCCACGGCGCGGCCGCCTGGGCCGAGATGCCCATTACCGTGAAAAGCGACGTGTGGATTACCTTGTCGTACCCGCGTTCGAGAACCTTCGGCCCTTTCCGGAAGGGAAACGTCAGGGCGAAACTCGTGAGCGCAATCCAGCACACCAGGAATAACCAGGCCCGGCCCCGGCGACCCTTCGCCATCGGTCCGCTACCTGGCTTCGCCGCGGATGATCTCCTTCACCCGCATCAGCCGCGTCTGGTCGCCCCGTTCGGCCTCGCCCAGTTTCAGATGGATGAACTTCACCGTCTCCTCGATGTTCGGTATCAGGATGAACTCGAGCGCATTGACGCGGCGGCGGGTCCTTTCCATCTCGGCGGCCAGCAGCTCGAGGCTCTTCTCCTTCTCGGCCAGGATCAGCAGCGGGTCGAGCAGGTCGTCGAGTTCCTCCAGTGCGAAATCCAGCTCCCCGGAAGTGGTGGCGAAGCCATAGCACCGCGTCCTACCGGAAATCTCCTTCTGGAACACCGGCACCTTCACGTTCAAGATGTTCCTGGTCGTGACCGTCACCGAGACCTGCTTGGAAGGCAGCATCACCGCTTCGTCCAGCGCCTCGGTGCCGTAGGACGCGCGGGCGACGGCAAACCGGCCGAGAATCCTCGCCATCCCGCTCTCGACCTTCTGCCGGTGCTCGAGGATTTCCGCGACCAGGGCGAGGATGCGGCGCATCAGCTCTTCCTGCTTGTCCTTCAGCAACTTATGCCCGCGGCGGGCAATCGCCAGCCGCTTCCTGAGGCGTAGGAGCTGCATCCGGTTCGCGCTGACAGCGAGTCTCATGGCGGCGTGATTGTATTTCCTATGCTTGGGAAAGTCAAGGAAGGCCCGGCCCGCCCCACTGTCTGACCGGGGCCGCCGGGGCCAAGTCAGATGTCAGCAGCCAGATGTAAGATGTCAGAAGTCCAAGCAACCTGCTACATCTGCGTCATCTGCGGTCGGAATGACAAACCTCTTTGTACCTTGGTGGTGAAGATCCGGAACTGCCTCGCTACCAGGTGGCCACGTCGGCGCAGGCGGTGCGGGGTTCGAGCGAGAGCGCGCCGGGGGCGCAGGCGGTGCGGCATACGCCGCAACCCCAGCATTTCCTGCGGTCCACGATGACGCCGTTCTGACGCGGCGCGGCGCTGATTGCACCGAAGGGGCAGATTTGGATGCATCGGCGGCAGCCGGTACAGAGCTCTTCGTCGCGACGGATGACGTCCTCGCCCTTCCACATGATGCGGATGCCGCCCTTGAGCTGTATCTTCATCGCCATGCAGCCGCTCGGCAGGTCGCAGTTGCAGATGGCTGCGATGAACGGGGTGATGAATGTCCACGCCGTGTGGCAGAGCCCGCGTTCCTCGGCGCCCCGCAGGTACGCCATGGCCTGTTCTTTGGTGAGCCGCTCGAACCCCTGGGATGCCGGGCCGCCGGAATAGTCGCGAAAACCTTCGGACAGAAGCGTGTCGTGCTTGTTCACGGTCATGACGATGCAGCAGGACTCGGCGTCGGAGCCGGGCTGCATCGCGCCGCGGCAGACGCACGGCAGGCGCGTGATGTTGGTGGCGATGTCGAAGATTCCCGCGCACTCTTCGATGGGCACCGGCTGGCCGAAGTGATGTTCCTGCGCCGCGGCCTCGGGCCCACGGGTGAACCACTTTCGGGCCGGCCTCGGGACGAAGCGGAGCGCCGTCAGCCCGGCATTGGCCCGGCGCCGGTTGTCCTCGAAGTTGCGGATGAAGTCGACGATGAACCCGCGGCGGGCAAGGTCCGATTCGAGGTCCATCGCGTAGTTCCGGGCATTGGCATACCAGCGCTTGCCCTCGCCGTGCTGGACGCAGAAGTTACACATCGTGCTCCAAGGGTCTCATTCTAGCAGTGAGGTCTGGGGAATCAACCACGGATGGACACGGATTGACACAGACCGGGCTTTGTGAAAACCGCCAAGGACGCGAAGGTTCGGAAAGTCCATCCACAGATTCGCAGATTACACAGATTCTGCTGACAAGGACCCTGCCCGAGGCCAACCTTGTACGTACCAATGATGTACGAACATCTGAGGTCGTCCCGTGTGAGTCCGTGGTCAATCACTTCCCCAAATTAGGCAGTCTGTCGCGAATTCGACAGATTCGTAGAACTCGTCCGAGGTGACTTCTTGGGGCTATCTGCTTGTGGCTTGCGGCCAACGGATGACAGCTTTCGCATTTCAGATTGTAGATGGAGGCCCGCCGGGCGGGCAATCTCCAAGTCCGAATCCCAGATGACGATTGAAGTCCGAATGACCCAAGACCAGAACTCCATGCAGTTTGAGATTGCCACCCGCGGGCCGGTTCGCCAGGCTCTGGCCTGCCTGCCGCGCAGGCTTCTGAGCCTTAGGCAGCTCATTGGTCACGCGGGAAACGCCTTTCCTATCGCTCAGGGCCCGACCCCGTTTGTGTATTATAGCACACACTCTCCCGACCGCCAGTCCGCATGCTAACTCCCCTAATCCCAAGCCCCTAACCCCCATCGCCTTTCCGACCCCTCCTATACCTCCCCCGTAGTCTGGACACTGCCAGGTTCAGCTAGAGGTTGAGGTTGAGTCCGAGTTACTTCGCCGGGGATGACGCGAGGGACGTGCAGTGAGATGACGCCGGGAACGAGTCGCGGAACGAGTTCAGGAACAGCACGAGGAACAGCGCAGAGTTCAGGTTGAGGTTAAGGTCGAGATACGGGTCGAGATTCAGGAGAAGACACCGGCGAAGACACAGCGCGGCATACGAGTGAGGACACAAGCCGGCACACGGCTAGAGCTACTTCGAGGGATACGAGGAACGCTCCGACGACCGTTCCGATGAAATCTCGGGCGAGCCGTCAGCTGCAATCTAGATTCGAGACTAGAGATTCTGGAATGGAGATTGGCCGCGCTCACGGCACGGCGATTAGCCGCCTCAGGTCGTGGGCGGGGTTTGTTCGGACGGGAACTCGTCGTCGGGCTGAGGCTTGGGCGGGCGGCCGGCGATTGAAGCGTACAGGAACAGAGCGGCAATGATCGCTATCACCAACACCCATACCGTCTGTGACGTGTTCTTCGCTGGCATCGATACAATTCTAGGAGTAGCCGTCCAAGCTGTCAATCAGCAGCAGCGCCAGAATCCGATGTTGAACCGCCAAGAACGCCAAGACCCGGAGGGACCATCCACAGATTCCGCAGATTCCACAGATGGTCTAGCATCGGACAGGACAGCCGTGGATTCCGCGGATTGCATGGTTGTGGCAGGACTTCGCTTCAGCCTTGGCGGCCCTGGGGATTCCGGTGTCAGGGGTCAGGGACCCGGCCGTGAGCGGTTGGCGACTAGGAGCTACGCCGGTTCGTAGAAAGTCTTGCCCCAGAAGTCGACCTGGCGGATGCGCTTGGCGCGCAGCAGGCGGCGCAAGGCGGAGTCCAGGGTTTTTGGCGCGATTCCCAACGCGCCGGCAAGGTCAGCGCGGGTTACCGGCCGGTTCGCAACCGTGGCGGCAATCGCCACGTCCGGTCTGCCTCGGAACCGACGTCTGGGGATTCGGGCCTGGACCGACGGCGAAGCCGAGGACTCCATGACATCCGTATTCGGCCCGAACAGGCACTGGATCTGCTCGAGGTCTTCGTGCGACATCGGTTTGGCGGACTTCTCGGCCGGTGGGCGCACGACGGTATTGAGCTGGACCCGGTCCGGCTTTATCTCCCACGCCGCTTTGCGCAGGGCGACGATGTGCTCGACCGAGTCATTCACGCCTTTGACGAGCATTATCTCGAGCCACATCTTGCCGCGAAAGTAGTGGCGGAAGAGCTTCAGCCCGGCAATTGTATCCGCGACACGCAGGTCGCGGTGGCCGCGGTCCACCCTGGCGAAGTTGCGCTGGTCGGCCGCGTCGAGCGAGGGCACCACGAGGTCGGCCGCGTAGAGGTCGCGCCGCACCTGCGGGTCGGGCATCAGGGTGGAGTTGGTGATGACCGCGACCGGGATGGAGAACTCGCGTTTGAGCCGGCGGATGAGCCGGCCGATGTCCCGGTTGAGCGTCGGTTCGCCCTCGCCGGAGAAGGTCAGAAAGGAGAGTTGCGAGTTACGAGTTGCGGGTTGCCAGTTGCGGACAGCGGAACGGACTGCGGTGAGGATGTCCTCGATTGGGAAGAAGGAGCGGCGTTCGAGCGTCTTCTTCGTGGTCCTGCCGCACTGGCAGTAGACGCAGTCGAGCGTGCAGGTCTTGAACGGGGTGATGTTGATGCCGAGCGAGAGGCCGAGGCGGCGGCTGGGAACAGGACCATACACGAATGACGAATGACGATTGGCGATTGGCGATTTGGGTTTGGTCATTGGGGTTTCCCGGCCAGAAGGCCGGGCAGGTGCGTCTTGAGGTAGTCGAGGCCCTGCTCAGTGCTCGTTATCGTGCCTTCGAGTTGCAGGTCTTCGAGTTCCTGCAGGATGACCTTGAAGGCCGGGCCGGGTTTGAGGCCGAGCGCAATCAGTTCGTGGCCGGTGACAAACCGTTTGACCTTCAGTTTCGCGGCCTCGGCCCGGCGCTGGTCAATCATCCGGCTTATCGTGTCCTCGAGATGGCCGGTGCGGCCGGCGGTGGCCCAGCCGTCGGCGAAGCAGAGCATCATCAGGCCGAACGCCTCTTCGCCGAGGTCGTGGAAGAACCGGCGCACTGCGCGGTCGGTCAGGTCCGGAGCGGTGGCGAGCAGGTGGAGGCGCATGTGCTCGGCGACGAGGGTCGAGAGCATCGCGGTCTGGGCCCGGGACAGCCGAAGCCGGTCGCGTCCGATTTTGCCGGCGGCGCGCGCGCCAAGACTGTCGTGTCCGTAGAAATGGGTTTCGCCCTCGGTGTTGATGAACCGGGTCTCGGGCTTAGCGATGTCGTGCAGCAGGCCGGCCAGTTTCAAGAGGCCGCGGCGGTACGGCAAGGGACTAGGGGCTGGGGACGAGGGACTAGGGACGGAGTTCGGATCGGCCGGAGTGTCCGGCTCGGAACTTCGTCCTTTCTCCTTTGTACTTGGGACTTCGCCGATGCCCCATCTGTCAAAGTAGGCCGTCCATTCGGGGTCGAAGCGGCGGAAGAAGGAGTCGTCGGTTACGATTTCTTCAATCTTGTAGTAGGTGCGGAGCGAGTGCTCGCGCAGGTCTTCGTCATCGAGCAGGGGCACGAGTTCGGGCAGGACGTCCTGAAGCCGGCCGAGTTCGAAGAGCTTGCGGACATAGGTGTAGGAGCCGGAGCATTCCATTATCCTGAGCATCTCCGCGCCGATGCGTTCGGGTGCGGTCTCGCGGAGCGTGACGTCGCGACCAAGGTCAAAGACTGACTCGTCGATGCGGAAGTCAAGTTCGAGCGCGATACGGATGGCGCGGAGCAGCCGAAGCGGGTCGAGCCTGAGCGAGTCATTGCTCACCGGCCGGAGCAGCCGTTCCGTAATGTCTCTTCTGCCGCCGACGATGTCCAAGAGGTCGCCGATGCCGTCCGGCAGGATTTCCACGGCAAGGGCATCGGCGGTGAAGTCGCGGCGAAGGATGTCGTCCTCGATCGTCTTGTCCCCGAAGCCATTGAAGTCGAAGGTGACGGGGACTGTCCCTGAACGGGGACTGTCCCCAGGGTTCGGCCTCCGGTAGACAACCCTGGCTTCGTCGTCCGGCTCGGAGAGGACGATCAGGCTGCCGTGAACCTTGCGGGCAAAGGCGGAAGCGAACTCGAGGCCGGAGCCTGATACCGCGAAGTCGAAGTCGGTCGGCTCGCGGCCGAGGATGATATCCCGAATCGTGCCGCCGACCAGGAACAGCCGGCGCCCGGCCTTGAGTTCGAGCAGGCGCTCAAACGGCCGGCCGAGGCCGCGCAGCGTCCGTTCAATCGCTTCTTTCACGTTCAGGCTGAGGATAGCGTCCAGCGAGGCAGGCGTCAAATCAGCGCGGCAGACCAGTTGGTGGACGTCGCTGCCGGCGTGACTTGGAGGCAGCGTGTCCGGCCCGACTCCATCCCCCTTCGGCAATACTGGCGGAGTCAAGAGGCTGGCGCACTCAGCCGGATGTGTTGAAATCCGGCTGCAGGCAGAGGCGGACACAAGAGAGGCGGGCGCATTCGCGGCGGCCAAAGCGGGTTGACGACCTCATTTGCATCGACTCTTGATTTCGCGCCTGAGGGGACTAGGTTGTAGTCTCAGTGCATAACCGGAGTACATTTTGAATTTCCAAGTCTTCGCAAAAGAGAATTGCGAGCTCTGCAAGAAGGCCCAGGACGTGCTGAGCCGGGCTGGCGTCGTACCCGAAGTCAAGTATGTCGAAGGAGCTGCGGCCACGCCCGAGAACCTGGCCGATTTCGCCTGGTACGACTGGACCGATACCCCGCCGCTCGTGGTCGCCAGCGACGGAGACAAAGTCCTCGGCCGCTGGGCCGGGAACGACATCAAAGCTGCCTGGTTGCCCAAGGTCAGGCGCTGGCTGGCCGAGCACAAGCCCGCCTGAATCGAACTCCGCCCTGGGCGGTCGAACAAGACGGAGGTTAGAATGAATCACAAACATGATGGCGAAGATGGTAACCTCGACCCGGTCTGCGGGATGACTGTAACCAAGGAGAACGCGGCCTGCAGCTACGACCACAAGGGAAAGACCTACTACTTCTGCGCCGCGAGCTGCAAGGACGAGTTCGTGGCCGCACCGGATAAGTATTTGGGACCGTAGTACTTAGAGAAAACAGCGGCGGCGCGCAGGCGCCGCCGTCTTGTTGTCGGGACCCGCTATTGGTACCGGTTGAAGTACTGCATCAGGCTCGACGATGAGAATACGCCGAGTCCTAGCAGGACTACCCAAGCGACGAGGATAATGATCATCACTGCGAATGAGACGATGATCATTATCCCGGAGATGGTGAAGTAGGTCTTGAGTTGGCCGGTCAGGCCCTCGAGCGAGGCGAAGTCGCCCTTGTCGGCGTATTCTCCGGCCTTGGACCCGGCCCTGGTCAGAATTACGCCCATCCAAATAGGTAGCCACGCAATGATCAGGCCGAAAACCGTGAGCGCCTGCAGGCAGCCCCCGATGATGGTCATGATGCCCATGAACTTCATCCAGCCGGTCATCGCCTTGGCGTTCTTGCGGGCCTGCGTGTCGGGTGTGGACAGAACTGCACTGGCTTCCATGTAATCTCCTTTGTGTTTGTGCCTATAAGCTAGGTGTTCTCGTCGGGAAGTCAAGGTCGGGCTTAGCGGTAGCCTCCCGGACCGATTGACTCTCCCGACGCCGGCGGCTATAATAGCAATCCTGCTTCATAACTTGCTTAAGGAGAATGTCATATGGCACATAAGAAGAGTGGCGGCTCAGGTAAGAACGGCCGGAACAGCCCTGGCCAGCGGCTCGGCGTTAAGACGTTCGGTTCGGAGCGCGTGACGACGGGCAGCATCATTATTCGGCAGCGCGGCACGCGCATCCTCCCGGGTGCGAACGTGGGCCG
>CAZSUX010000023.1:0-16192 GCA_964610135.1 uncultured bacterium
GACGGTTTCGATTTCCTGGTCCATCGCGAGAATCTGCGAAGGATGGTGGATGGACTTGGTCCAGGACATCTCCGAGATGTGAATCAGGCCCTCGATGCCCTTTTCTAGCTCCACGAACGCGCCGTACTCGGCCAGCGTCGTGACCCGGCCCCGCACCTTGCCGCCCACCGGGTACTTCTCCTCGACCCGCTCCCACGGATGGGGCGTAAGCTGCTTCAGGCCGACCGTAATCCGGCCCGTGTTCGGGTCGGCGGAGAGGACCTTTATTTTGAGTTCGTCGCCGACCTCCACGACCTCGGTCGGATGAACAACCTTGTTCCAGGCCAGGTCCGAGATGTGGAGCAGGGCATCAACGCCGCCGATATCGACGAACGCGCCGAAGTCGGTAATCGTCTTCACCGTGCCGTCAATCACGTCGCCGACAGTGAGCCGGCTGAACAGCTCGCGCCGGATTTCATCCTGCCGCTCCTCGAGCAGCAGCCGCCGCGATACAACGATGTTCTTCTTGTACCAGTTGACCGAAAGGATCTTGACCTCGAGCTGCTTGCCAATGAGGTCGTCCAGGTTCGGCACCGGCCGCAGGTCCACCTGGGACCCGGGCAGGAACGCGTCCAGCCCGAGGATCTCGACCGCGAGACCGCCCTTCACGCGCTTGATGACCGTAGCGGGCACGCCCTCGGCGCTCTCCGACTTCTGCTTGATGGTTTCCCAGGCAAGCTGGAAATCGGCCTTCTTCTTCGAGATGACCGGGAACCCGTCCCGGTCCTGGAAAGACTCGAGGTATACCTTCACCTCGCGCCCCTCGGCCGCTTCGTCGCGGTTACGGAACTCGTCGATCGACAACACGCCTTCGGCCTTCAACCCGATGTCGACCAACACGGCATTGGTCAGCCGCTTGACTACGCGGCCGGTGACAATGTCGCCGAGCCGCAGTTGCGGGAACGAGTCGGCGTAGAGATCGGCGATCGTCTTCGGTGCCGGCGGCGCCTCAGGCGGCGGGGTCTCCGGCAAGACGGGACTCACTGCTTCGGACTCAGGCAGGCTGGTAACGCCTTCCTGTTTGCTATCCTCAACTGACATTAAGACGGTCCTCCTTAGCGGGATTTCTGACAATATCAACGATCTCGCGCACCACCCGTGACGGGGTTGACGAACCGGCAACCACGCCGACCCGGCGGGCCCGGGCGATAATCCGGCGCGGCAGCTCGGCCGCTCTTTCCACGAAGACAACCCGACGCCCGGCATTCCGGGCAATCTCGGCCAGTCGTGAGCTGTTGGCGCTGCTGCGGCCGCCGACCACGATTACCAAGTCCACCCGCTGTGCGATTCGGGCAGCGGCCTGTTGTCGGGCGGCCACCTCCTCACAGATGGTGTCGAAGATTCGCAGTTCAGTATAGCGAAACCGGCTGAGGTTGGCAACAGCCTCCCGCAGCCGCTCGCGGGACATGGTGGTCTGGGCCACGACTCCGACCTTGCCGCCTCGCAGCCGCATCCGCGGCGAATAGACCCGGCCCCGACCCTCGCAATGGCCGAGAATGGACTTCACTTCGGGGTGATTACGCTCCCCGACCACGACCACGGTGTAACCTTTCTGCTTCAGACGGCGGGCGACGTTCTGAACCTTGCGGACATATGGGCAGGTCGCATCCACGACCGCGATTCCCAGCCTGCGGCACTCCGCCAGAGTGTCAGGCGGGCACCCGTGGGCGCGAATGACCAGCGCGCCGTCGCGCACCTGTCGGGCGCTCCGGACCGACCTGATGCCTTCACGTTCCAGCTCCTTCAGCACCAGGGGGTTGTGCACCAACTCGCCCAGAGTCGATATCCGGCCGAACTGCTTCTTCCCCGCCTTCGCCAGTCCGATGGCACGCTCGACCCCGAAACAGAATCCCGTCGGCCTCGCCACAATGACCTTCAGGGCTTTGCCTTTTGCCTTCTGCGTTTTGGCTTTTGGCTTCTGGCTTTTGACTTTTGGCTTCATCCGGTCTCCGTCAGCTTCTGCCTTCTGCACTCTGACTTCTGCCTTCTGACTTCGTCTGCGTGCCCGCTAACACTCTCACCCTCTCCTCCACTTCCCGCGTCATGTCCTCATATCCCTGCCGGTTAGCGGCGTAGCCCTTCGGATAGACCGGATCGGCGAATGCGATGTGGATACCCTCGTTGCGCTTCGGCTTCCTCCGATACCCGCGCTTGACAAAGTCTAGGTCTACCATGTACGAGATGATCGAACGCGACACCCCGCCGAGGTGAACCGGAACGACAGGAACGTGGTTTGTTATCGCCAGCATTCCGACTCCGGGCTTGAACGGCGTGAGGTCGCCGGACCTGCTCCTCGTTCCTTCCGGGAAGAGCACGATGGTCTGGCGCTTCCCCAGCAGCCACGAACACCGTTTCATCGCCGCCGGGTCTCCTCCCTCCCGCCGGACCGGCCAGGCGTTGTAAGTGTGGATTAACCATGCGAAGAACCGCGATGCAGCGAACAGCGAATCCTTGGCGAGAAAATGGACCTCGCGGCGCGAGCCCAGGCCAACCAGGAGCGGGTCGAAGTTCGAGACGTGGTTGGATGCGAGTATCTGCGGCCCGGGAACCAACTTGTTCCGGCCGGTGACGCGCACCTTCAGCACGAGCTGCCCGAAAGTGTAGACAATGGCGTACCCAACCATCCATCGAATCCTCACTGTGCCGCTTTCCGCCTTCCGCCTTCATCCGCTTTGGCTTTTGGCTTTTGGCTCTTGGCTTTTGCCTTAGTCGCTATCGTCCGTCCATCATTTTGCATCTTGCATTTTGCATTCTGCATTTTGAATTGCGTACATCTTCGGCGCGCGAGGTCACAGACTATCTCCACCTGCTCCTCAATCGTCAAATGCGTGGTATCAACGAGGACCGCGTCCGGCATCCGCCTCAACGGGCTTGTTTCGCGGCCCGAGTCAATCCGATCGCGCTTGAGGAGGTTGGCCAGCACTGTCTTCCGCCCGGCGCGCACGCCCTGCCCGACCAACTCCAACTGACGCCGCCGCGCCCTTTCGGCCGCGTCGCACTCGATGAATATCTTCAGGTCGGCATCCGGAAAGACCACGCTGCCGATGTCCCGCCCCTCACAGACGACCGCCTGTCCCGCCGCCACCCGCCGCTGCTCCGCCACCATCTTGTGCCGAACCGCCGGTATCGCCGACACCTCGGATACGAACTGACTGACCTTGGGCGACCGAATCGCCTCGCTCACGTCCTTTCCGTCCAGCTTCACGCGCATACCGGCCCGATTCCACTCCACGCCCACGCGAGTCGTCCTGAGCATCCGTGCCAGTCCGTGTTTGTCCGTCACGTCCGTATTCGTCCGAATGACCTTCAGCGTGACGGCCCGGTACATCGCGCCGGTGTCGAGGTGCCGGAACCCAAGCCGCTCCGCGCACAACCGCGCGGTCGTGCTCTTACCCGACCCGGCCGGCCCGTCAATCGCGAGGACGAAACCGCGACGGTGCTTCACAGAGGGCACTATATCAAAGAACCCGCCCCTTTCAAGCTAGCCCGCCCTGCAAGGGCGCTGCACAAAGCTCCTTTGAGAACTCATCGGAAGGCTCCCGTCAAAGTTGCCGTCAGAGTTGTCTGAAGAGCTCATTCGAGAACTTAGTGCAGAGCGTCGGCCAGAGCCTGCCACTTCACCCGACACTCCGCTTCGGTCAGGGCTTAGGACACCGCTTTCGACACCGCTCGTGACAGAGTTTTCGGGAAGGCTCGGGGCAAGGCTTTTCGGAAGGCAGCATTCAGAGCTCGTCTCAGGGCTTCCTCTAGGACCTCCTCAAGGGCCAACTCGAGGGCTTCCTGCCGTGCTGCTCCCTATGCGGGGTGTTGAGTTGCGTCTCGTGCGGCTAACTCCTTGAGCCGCTGTCAGATAAACCTGAAAGCTGTCCCAGCGGCTTGTATGCTACAACGTATCCAAGCCATTCTGCTAACCCCTGACTGCTAGCTGCTGACTATCGTGTCACCACGACCTTTCGGATGGCCTGGGCTTGAGCTTGCGACTGAACTTCCCGGACAAAGTAGACCCCGGGCGCCAGCGCCCGCACGTCATTCGCGCCTGGCTTCAGGTCCATCACCTTCCGCCCAGAAATGTCCGACAAGCTTGCAGCTTGTGGCTTGCGACTTGAGGCTTCCGAGAGGAACAGCACCCCGCAGACAATCGCGGCGGTGGTTGTTCGATCTACCCCAGACGCGCCGGGACTCTCTTCGACCGGCACCGGGACGCTGTCACGCAGGACTGAAATCGTGCCGTCGCTGCGATTGGCGACATAGGTCCGGTTCTGGACCGGATTCCAGACGAAATCCCGCGGTTCGGCTCCCACGCCGATCCGGGCGACAATAGCATTGCTGACGCAGTCGAGCACCACGACGCTGTCCGCGAGCGTGCATGCGCAATACACCTTGTTGTTCACTCCGTTGTAACACACCGGTCCGGGTCCGGCAGGCGTGAGCACCCGAGTGAGTACCAGGTTGGTCGCGCCGTCGATGACAACGAGAGAGTCTTGGAATGAAGCTGCGCAGTACACGTGGTCCAGGAGCGGGTTGTAGCACATCTCACGCGCCTGGTAGCCCACCGAGACGGTGTCGACGACCGTATCCGGGCCGGCGTCGACGACCCACAAAGCGGTCCCGGCAAAATCGGTCGCGTACAGCTTGTCCTGCTGCGGATTGAAGCAAAGCGCCTGCGGGCTGTTGCCGACCGGTATCGTGGTTCGGACGCTGTCGCCTGCGCCGTCGATAGCCGAGATGCTGTGCCCCGCGACGTTCGCGCAGTAGACCCGGTTGTTCCCAGGGTTGTAGAGCAGTATTTCCGGGCCGGAGCCGACTCCAATCGTAACGGGAGGATCGTAGGTCGAGCCGTCGTAGACCAACACGTTGTTGGAGCCGACGCAGGCGACGTAGACCTTGTTATCCTGCGTGTTCACGCGCGGCATCCAGGGATTTCGCGAGGGGTAAGTCGAGAGCTGGTGGGTCAATCGGTCCGAGTCGCCGTGGATGATCAGGAACATGTCATCAGAAAGGGCGGTGCAGTAGACGTCGTTGTTGAGCGGATTGTGGCACAGCAGGAAGGGGTCGTAGAAAACCGGCAGGGTCGTGATGACGGCGTTGGTCGCACCGTCGATTATCGTTATCGTCTGCGCAAACCGATTCGCGCAGTAAACCTTGTTGCTTGTCGGATTGTAGCATAGGGACCACGGCGTGCTGTCGACTCCGACCGTGGTCTCCAGCCACTGGCCAGAGGCGAGTGAGCCGGCGAGCAGAACGGAACAGACGACCAAACGAGTCAGGCGCATGTGTCCTCCTGACGTTAGTCTAGAATGGTAACGGGTGCTGTCAAGCGTAGTCCATGGAACGGCACTGCGAGGCAGGCTCCTTTGACTTCCGGCCGACTTCGGCCTAGACTCAGTTGCCAGTCCGACAACCCTCTGGAGGAAAATGTGTTCTTACTCATACTCAGTCTGATTACACAGACCCCGTCGTGGCACTGCGGCACGCCGGTGTTCGACGCGATGAAACCCGCAGTCCCGGTTCCGATGCCCGGAGGGGGACAGTCCCCAGCCGGGGAGAGTCCCCAGCGAGCCGCGCCGCCGCGATTGGACGAGAAGCGGACGATGTGGCTGCAGAACATGTCGGTGATGCCGCCCGTGCAGTATCAAGCGAGCGTGACCTGCCGCGGCACCGGCGACCACGTGTACGTGATGGTCGAGGACTCGGCGTGGGATGCCGGGCTGCTCGACTCGGCCGGCGTCGCCCGCATCATCGACCGCTTCGACCGCACAAGTCCGCGTGACTCGCTGCATGGAGTCTGGTATCATAACACCACCGTCCTTGGTCAGCCGCCGAACACGATTGACAACGACTCGCTGATATATCTCATCTATCACAACATCGGCGAGTTCCACGGCTACTCGTTCGACGGATTCTGGATGTACTTCGACGAGTACTACGACACGACTTCGATGCGACTCTGGGGCTATCACTCCAACGAAGTCGAGTGCGTCTATCTCGACCTGTACCCGAACGACCCTTCGACCGACTATCGCATCGCCATCGCTGCCCACGAGTTTCAACACATGATCCACTGGAACTACGACCAGGCCGAGTCGCTATGGGTGAATGAGGGTTGTTCTGAGCTGGCGATGTGGCTCTTCGGCGCGCCGGACGCCATCTCAGGTTTCAACAGCACTTCCGACAACGACCTGACCAGTTGGAACGGCGACTGGGCTGACTACATCAAGACCTACCTGTGGACGCTCTTCCTGTACGAGCAGTACGGCGGCCGTGTCGGCAACGACCTGATACGCAACATCGTCGCCTCGCCCTACGTGAGCATGGCGGGCGTCGATTCTGCATTCGCGGCCACCGGTCTATCCCAGCGGTTCGAGGAGGTGCTCGATCAATGGGTGCTGGCGAACGTGATCAATGACACTTCATATCTTGACGGGAAGTACGGCTACTTCGGCGAGCGCGTACCCAAATTCAACAACGCTGGTTTCCATACAACCTACCCGGTCTCGCGCAGCACCAACCTTGACCGCTGGGCCGGGGAGTACATCCTGTTCCAGAGAGGCATGGACCTGCAAATGGGCTTCGACGGGGCGGACGCAGCCGACTTCCACGTTTTCATGGTCGCGAAGGACACCATCGGCCAC
Organism: uncultured bacterium; assembly: GCA_964610135.1. Taxonomy (GTDB): domain Bacteria; phylum Hydrothermota; class Tepidihabitantia; order Tepidihabitantales; family Tepidihabitantaceae; genus UBA2258. The sequence goes on from CAZSUX010000023.1 coordinate 6,672, forward strand.
CGGCTGATTCTCGACACACTGGAACTCGACTCGTTGCAGGTCGGCTCGATGTCGGTTCCGGCGTCGGACACCGGCTACCAGTCGGTCTGGCTCGTACCGTCGAGCCACTATCCCGGCGGACGGATGAGCTACTCATACTCTGCGACGGCCGTCGGCATCGCTGAACCCGATGGCCGATCGCCGTTCGCGACACGCCATTCCCTGGGCGGACCAACGCTCGTGAAAGCCGGAACCCGGTTGACACTGCCGACAGATAGCAGACTCTACTCAACCAGCGGCAGTCTGGTGAAACAGGAATCCCCTGCTCCCGGCGTTTATTGGGTCAGAGCGGAACAGAACCCGCCCCGCAAGGTTGTCGTCGTTCCGTGACGGAAGTTGTCATTCCGTTCGTTTCTACGGTGGCGAAGCCACACGAAGGCGTCCTCGCCGAAGTCGCTCTGCGTCCTCGCAGGTGCCATCCGATGGCTCAGCAATCTCGTCTGAGAGACCCCTCGACTCACTTTGTTCGCTCGGGGTGACAAACAAGAAGCCGTGTCGGGTCTGGGGACCACACTGGCGGATTGACTGAACAATCAGGAGGTAGTAAACTAAGTCATGGCAAAGAAGAACATTGAGGGCCTCTGGGACGATGTCCGCATGTGGATGACCGACGCCACCAAAACCGCACTCAAGGAAGCCGAAGACCTGACCCGCCGCGGCCGGCTGAAGATGGACCTGGTGCGCCTGAGCCGCGAGCTCGAGAGAAAGATGGCCGACCTGGGTGTGAAAGTCTATTCTCGCTACTCGAAGGCGCCGGACACGCCCATCGCAGTCGATGATGAGCTGCGAGGACTGATGCGGGATATCGCGAAGATCGAGTCCGAGGTGGACAAGAGCCAGCAGGAGTACGACGCAGAGAAGAAGAGCTAGGACCAAGTCAACCGTCAAAAGGCAAAAGCCAAAGGCCAAATCGGTCGTGCTCCGGAGCTTTGACTCTTGGCTTTTGGCTTCTAGCTTTTGACTTGTCGGCCTGACTGCGGCCCGCTATTTCTTCCCGCTGCGTCCCGGTTCTTCTAGCGGCACGCCCTTCGCGCACAGCGGACAAGCCGAGGGCTCGTACGTCGCCACCTGCTGGCGGAACGCCCCGAAAAGGGGCGCCCCGAAATCGACGCCGGCACTGCGGTCAACGTACACACCGACACCAACGACCTTTGCTCCGCTCGGCTCGATTGCCGCCAGCGTTTCCTTGATTGAACCGCCGGTCGTCAGTACGTCGTCAACCACGAGTACACGGTCCTCAGGCCCGAGCCGGAACCCGCGGCCGATCTTCCGGCCCAACTCGGCCTTCTCGGCGATGACGCACCGGCACCCGAGCTGCCGCGCGACTTCGTAGGCGATGATGATGCCGCCGGTCGTGGGCCCGCAGACGACGGTGGCGCTGTCTTTGCGGAACTGGTCCGCGACTGCCTTGGCAAAGGCTCCGCAGACCGAGGGCTGTTCGAGAATCCGGAACTTCTCGAAGTACTTGTCCGAGTGCTTACCTGACGTCAGCAGGAAGTGTCCCTCCCGCAGAACCCCGTACTTCTTCAGCATCTCTCCGAGGTCGCTCGCCACTTGCTCTCCTAACTCCTAACTGCTAACTCTTAACTGCTCCCTTATCTCGGCTATTGCCGCGACCGGGTCGGCCGCTTCGTATATCGGCCTACCAACTACGATGTAGTCCGCGCCCGCCTGCGCTGCCTCGGCCGGCGTCAACGTCCGCGCCTGGTCATCACGAGCAGGGGCTAGGGATTGGGGGCTAGGGATTGGGGTCCGGACTTCGGCCCCAGCCCCTGAACCCTGACCCCTGACCCCTAGTCGGATTCCCGGCGTGACTACCACGAAGTCCTTGCCGCACGCCTCTTTCACCACGCCGATTTCCTGCGGGGAAGCAACCACGCCACCGCAACCTGACTCCTTGGCCAGCAGCGCCAAGCTCCGCACGCGGTCGGCAACGGCCTGACGCTTGCCGCTCACTTTCTCAAGCGCGGCCTCGTCAAGGCTGGTCAGTACTGTGACGCCAAGGACAAGAGGCTTTGTACCCTTGGCCCGGTCGGCCGCGAGCGCGGCCTCGGACAACATCTTCGGCCCGCCCATCGTGTGAACCGTCAGCATCGAGACGCCGAGCTTGGATGCCGCCTCGACCGCTTTGCCGACAACGGTCGGGATGTCCGAGTACTTCAAGTCGAGGAACACGCGGCACCCGCTGGACACAAAGTCCCGCACCACGTCCGGCCCCGAGGTCGTGAACATGTCCATCCCGATCTTGTAGACGTCGACCCGGTTGCCGATGCGGTCGCGCAACGCAACCGCGCCCGCCCGGTCAACGTTCATCGCTAGGACTATCTTCGTCAAATCTGCCTCCTTGCGCGCCCGACAATGTGTTCCCAGTTGCTGAGCCGGTTCTTCTGGGCGTACTGCTTCAGCCCGGTCCAAACATCGAGCGGCGCTTCGGGGTTCACCAGGCTCGCGGTGCCGACCTGCACCATCCGCGCACCGGCGCTAAGGAAGTCGAGCGCGTCCTCCCCATTCATCACTCCGCCGCAGCCAATAACCGGTATCTTGACCGCGGCCGCTACCCGGTCCACACAGAACAGGGCGAATGGCTTGAGTGCCGGGCCGGAGACTCCACCGGTCCTGCCGCCGAGGAACGGCCGGCCGTTTCCGTCCAGGGCGAGCCCGAACAATGTGTTAATCAGGGTGACCCCATCCGCGCCGGCCGCCTCGGACGCCTTCGCGGTCTCAACCGGGTCTACGAAGTTGGCGGTCAGCTTCACTATGACGGTCTTGGTCGTCCGTTTGCGCACGAGCGCGGTAATCGCCTCGACAACCCGCGGCTGCTGCCCGAACAAAGCGCCGCCCTCTCTGACATTCGGGCATGACACGTTCACTTCCAGCGCATCCACCGTTTCGGAATCGAGCCTCGCCGACAGTTCGCCGTACTCGTCAACGGTGAACCCGGCGATGTTGACGACGACCCGGCACTTCAGTTTCGCCACCTGCGGTGCCACGTCGGCGCAGAACTTCTCCAGGCCTGGATTCTCGAGACCGACCGAGTTGAGAATGCCGCCGGTGAACTCGAATATTCTCGGCGGCGGGTTGCCGACTCGCGGCTGCAGGGTGATTGCCTTTGTCACAACTCCGCCGAGCCGATTCGACACTGCCGGGAACTTGAGCCCGAACTCGAACGTGCCGGATGCGGCGAGCACCGGGTTCGCAAACGTCGTCCGGCCTATCGTCACCTGCGTATTCACAGCACCACCTCGTTCAGCCGCACGACCGGGCCCTCTTCACAGAACCGGACGTGGCCGCCGCCCTTCTTCGGCAGGGCGCAGCAATAGCAGATCCCGGTGCCGCAGCCCATTCTTTCCTCGACAAAGCCCCAGACCGGAATCGGGTCAAGCCGCTTCACCAGGTCCGCGAGCATCGGCCTCGGCCCACAGGCGAATACCACTGACGGCCGACCGCTGTCCGCCTTCCGCCTTCCGCTGCTTTGGCTTCTGGCTTCTGGCTCTTGGCTTCTGACTTCGCTCTCAGCCAGCTCCGTTACCATCCCATGGAATCCGGCGGTGCCGTCGTCGGTCGCTAGCGCGACCCGCGTTCCGAGCGCCCGAAATTCTCTGACGAGTAGCATCTCGGTCTTGGTCCGCGCGCCAACGCAGACCCGTAGCCGGTTCGCCCGCTTCATCCGCCGGGCAAGAAAGAGCAGCGGCGCCGTCCCGATTCCGCCACCGCAGAGCAGAACGTCCTTGTGGTGCAACTCCGGCGCGGGCCGGCCCAAGGGCCCGAGCACGTCGAGTTCGTCCCCGGCCCGCACGCGGCCGAGGAGCGCGGTCCCGCGCCCGACCACGCGGAACACAAGGCGCACGCGGTTACGTTCGACATCGCAAACCGAAATCGGACGCCTGAGCAAAGGGTCAGATCCGCTCGAGACCTTAACGTTGAGGAACTGCCCTGGCCGGACCCGGCGCGCCATGTCAGGTACTTCCAGCCATAGTGAGAAAACGCCCGCGCACAACTCGCGGGCCTGGGCAACCGGGCAGCGCGTTGGTCTCATCGGTACTCGAATTCCACTCTCCGGTCCAGCCAGTACTCATCGGGCTTGGTCGAGATGGGCCGTTTCTCGCCCTCGCTGCGTACGCTGACGCGGCCCGCGTCGACGCCTGCCGCGACCAGGAAATTCCTGACCGCTTCCGCCCGTTTCAGGCCCAGCTCCCGGTTGTACCTCTCGCTCGCCCGCGGGTCGCAGTGGCCGACGACCACGAGCTTCACTTCCGGATGTACCTTGAGCGATTCCGCGTCGGCCTTGAGGCGTACCGAATCCGCGGCTTGTATCTGCCACGAGTCGGTCGCAAAGTGGGCAATCTCGAGTTGGAGCTTCGCTGCTGGCCTCACCGGCTTGACCGTGTCCGCGCCTGAAGGAGTTGGCGTTGGCACCGTGTCTTTGAGGCCCTGTGCCCCAACCCCAGGCGCCGGCCTCGCCTCTCCCGCCAGGGTGTCCTTCGCCTGCTGCTCGCCCGCAGCCTTCTCCCTTCCGAGCGGGTCCGGCGTCAATCCCGGACGTTCGCCTCGGCCGGGCGGCCCCTTCACAAGGTCGGGTCGCTCAGGCGGACGTCTTGGCTCGCGCGGCCCGCGTGGAAGCACCCCCGGCTCTCGAGAAATGGTCATCCCGCCCGTGTCACCGGGCAGCGATTCCGGCGAGACCGGAACCGGTTCCAAGCCGGGTGCCTTCTGGGTCTCTCTTGCCGGAGGCGGCGGTCCGGTGGCGGTCGTCTCCGGCTTTACGTCAGTCTTCTTCTTCGCGCGCTTCGGCACCGGCAGTCCGAGCCAACGCCGCGACTCATCCGCGTACTCGGTCTCCGGGTACTCGGAGATCTCCTGTCTGAGCAGCGGGAGCGCCGCAGCAGTATCGTTTCTCACGTTTCTCAGAATCCACGCCTTGGCGAACAGCGCCTTGGCTGCCCAGTCCGTATCCGGAAACGAATCGTGGACATTCTGGTAGAGGTCCATCGCCTTGTCATAGTCGCCGAGGTTCAAGTTGTTCACCTCGGCCAGGAGGAACATCGCCTCGGCCGGCGTCAGCGAGTCACCGCTGGCCTTCTTGCCGGTCGTACGCGCGGCCAGAGCGTTGAGCAACGCGAGCCGCTTGACCGCCAGCACTCCGTAGTCGGAGTCCACTCGCCGGGTCTTGGCCGTGTCGTAGTACGCACGCGCCTTGTCGAAATCGGCTCCTTCCTCGTGGTGCTTGCCGATGCGAAACGCCGCCTCGGCCCCGAGGTCGCTTGCCCCCTTCACCTTGACCCAGACCGCAAGCGCTTCCGGCTGTCGGCCGACTTCGATCAGCGCCTTGCCGAGCAACAGGCTCGCCTCATCGTTCAGTTCCGAGTACCGGCCGAGCACATCCATGACCTCGGCGACCGCTTCCTCGTACCTGCCTTCCTCGTACCGGCAGGCGGCAATCTTCAGGTTGGCCAGCGCGCGCTGCTTCGGGTCATCGGTCAAGCGAGCGTAGGATGCGTACCACTTCTCGGCCTCAGCGTACCGCTTCAGCGTGAACGAACCGTCGGCGAGCAGCTTCACCGCCGTCATCCGGAAGCGGGACCTCGGGAACCGCTCGAGGAAAGCCGCCAGCGAATCGGTGCCCCGGGCCAGCTCTTTCCTGTCGATGAACGACTTCGCGAGATTGTAGGTGGCCTCGTCGGCGAGCTTCGGATACTTCTGCTTCACCGCGTCCAGCGTTACCCGCGCCGTGCCGTACTGCTTATCGGCGAGCAGAGCCAGCCCGCGGTAGAGCTCGCCCCGGGGCACGAAGCCGGAGTTCGGGAAAGCCAGACTGAGTTGGTCGAACTCCCGGACCGCCTTGTCATACTGCCCCTGCTGGTAGTAGCTTGAGCCGACGAGGAACAGCGCGTCGTCTACCCACCGTGACTTCGGCCAGCGCTGGATGAGCAGGGCCGACTTCTCAATCGCCTTGTCGAACTTGGCCTTTGCCTGCGAGTTCTGGTTCTGTTCCTTCAGCTTCATCCCCTCGCGGTACGCGGCCTGGGCATTGTAGAACGTGTTGAAGTACGCACAGCCCGCGCCGAACAGAACAATCGCTGCGAGCAGGCAGGCGAACGGCCGGATGTGTCGGGAACGTCTCAAACTGGTCTCTTGTCTATCTTAATGCCTGATAGTGCCTGCTGTCAAGCTAACCAGCGGCGGCAGTTGGCCGGGCATGCCCGATGTCGGCCTGCTCAGTGGGCCGCTTGACCACTGGAACACTCTCCTTTCCTTGCCAAGCCGCAACCTGCTGGCATAATGTACCGTCCTATTATTGAATTCCTCCGCTGGTCAGACCAAAAGGAGCTTCATCGTGAATACAGACATCAACCGACCGGCGGCAACCGTCAAAGCCGAGCTCAAGCGGATGCTCGACGCCGGTTGCAGCTTCGCCGACGCGCGTTTCTACGACGAGGACCGCGGAGAGCGGCTTACGCTCTATGACGGTAACCTTGAAACCAATTACGGCGGGAACGAACGCGGCATCGGTATCCGGACTCTCTACAAGGGCGCGTGGGGCTTTGCCGCCACCGCCGACCTCGCGGCAATCCCGACGTGCTTTGAGAAGGCCCTGGCGAACGCCAAGGCCGCGACCATGCTCCCCGGCTTCCCCAAGGACATGGGTCCGGCCCAGCCCGCCAAGGGCGAATACCGGCCCCCGGTCAAGCAGGACCCGTTCGAGGTGCCGATGGCCGAGAAACTCGCGCTCCTCTCCGGCATCGACGCGAAGCTGAAGGACAATGCGGTCGCGCATCGCTACGTCACCGCCAGTTTCCAGCGCCGCAAGATATTCTACTGGAACTCGGAAGGCACCGAGGTCGACCGCTGGCAGCTCAATACCTTCGGCACGATGGCGGTGATGGCGCCGGATGCGCAGGGCCGTACCCAGCGCCGGACCATGGAACTCTTCTGCAATGGCGACGGCACTCGCGGCTGGGAGTGGATTGCGAACCCGGACGCATTTGGCGGCCATGCCGAGCGCATCCGTAGGGAACTTTCGGAAATCATCGCGGCCGAGCCGCTGCCCCCGGGCAAGCGGGACGTGATTCTCCTGCCCGGCCAGGGCTTCCTCCAGGTCCACGAAACCATCGGCCACGCACTTGAACTCGACCGGATTCTCGGATACGAGCTGTCGTTTGCCGGCGGCTCCCACGTCCGCCTTGAACACATCGGCAAGCTCCGCTACGGCTCGGACAAGCTCAATGCCCGGGCCGGTATCGTGGCCAACTCACCCGGCACGTTCGGGTTCGACGACGAGGGCACGCCCCAGCGCGACTACTACCTGATAAAGAACGGCATCCTCGTCAACGTCCTCTCTTCCCGTACCGACCTGGCCGAGGCCAACGCCAAGGCCGGCAGTACGGTCATCAAGGAGTCCGGCACCGCGGCCCGCGCCTGCGCGTTCTACCGCACGCCGATTGACCGGATGACCAACATCAACATCGACGCCGGTGACGACGGCACGCTCGAAGACATCATCGCCGCCACCGAGGACGGCGTGGTGCTCGACGTTCCGGTCTCCTGGTCCATCGGTTCCAATCGCGAGCACTTCCACTTCGCCACGGAAATCGCCTGGGAAGTGAAAAACGGCAAGAAAACGAAGGTCTACAAGAACCCGACCTACCACGGCCACACGCTCGAGTTCTGGGCCTCGCTCGACAAGGTCGGGTCCAAGCCGTCGTGGTGCCTGCAACAGGTGCCGAACTGCGGCAAAGGCGAGCCGAACCAGATAATGGAGCTCGGCCACGGCATACCGGTGATGCGCTTCCACAATGTCGACACCGGGGAGAAGGAGTAACCATGCTCGAAAAGCGAATCCGCGACCTGCTGCTCGATGCTCGTGCCAATGCCCGCAAGCAGAAACTCGACGCCGAGTTCAACTTCCACCGTGAGCGGTCGAGCCTGATACGGCTCGGCAACTCCTCGGTCGCGCTCTCGACCTTTGAGGAACTCTCCCGGCTCGACGTCACGGTCCAGCAGGGCCGCAAGTCCGGCTCGTACAGCCTGACTTCGGACATCACCTCGCCGGACCAGCTGGCCGAGACGCTCAAGATCGCTGCAACCAACTGCCAGGCCGCGCTCGAAAAGGACTACGACCCCATCTTCGGCGTGGTCGAGGAAGCGGTCGACGACTCGACCGGGTTCGACCCCGCGCTCGAAACGCTCTCGCCCGTGGCCAAGACCGAGCTCTGCAAGAAGGTGGTGGATGCGGTCAAGCCGATGGGCAAGTACGACTTCTCGGGCTCATGGTCCTCCGGCTCGACCGAGATGTACTACGTCTCCACCGCCAACGACAACGAAGCCTACCGCCGCCTCACCGACGGCCGGTTCACCATGGTCCTGAAAGAGCAAGAGAAGAAATGGGAACTCCAGGTCGAGCGAACCCAGAAGAAAGCCGGCGAGTTCACGGCGGAAAACGTCATTGCCGACTTCAAGGGAATCCTGCCCGTGTATGAGAAGAACCCGGGATACAAGACGCACATCGACCACCAGCGGGTGATGTTCGGGCCCGATGCCGTAGCGAACCTCCTCGGTCTCACAATCTGGGGCGGGTTCATCGGACGCATGTGGGAAGAGAAACGGGCGTTCTCATCGAACCTCAAGCCCGGCGACCGGCTCTTCCCCGAGAGTGTCACCATCAGCGACGACCCGACCAACCCCAACGTCTTCGGTATGCCATTTGACCTCAAAGGCCACCGCCGCCACCCGCGCGTCATCTGCGACAAGGGTATACTGAAAGCCGTCCTCTACGACTCGGCCACCGCAGCCAAGTACAAGCGCCAGCCGACCGGAAGCGACCTCGGCAACGACGACTTCTGTCTTGCGCCGGGTACTGCTCCGGCCGGTTTCGATGCCGGACGCAAGCTCGCCAAAGACGCGCTCTACATCCCGCACCTCCACTACATCCACATGCCCGACCCGACCAAGGGCATGTTCACCGGCTCCAGCCGGTTCAACGCCCGGCTCGTCAAAGACGGCGAGTTCACGGCACCCCTCCTCTCCTCGCGGGTCACCGACACCATCCCGTCGGTGTTCAAAGGCATCGTCGCCATCTCCTCGCGCACGATCCCGTGGAACGTCTCCTCCACCTACGACCGCCGCTCACCGACCGCGATGAGCATCCCCGAGTACATCATCTGCGACGGTGTCCGCATCTCGGACGTGGCCGACAGCTTCTAGCCCGAGAACCAGATCACGGAAGCCGGACTTCGGTCCGGCTTTCTCTTTCATGGGAAGAACCGCCAAGAGAGGAGGGACCAAAGGAACTAGTTGGCGGGCTCCGATACTGGAAACAGGTACCTGGACACTCGCGGCGCAGCCGCGCGTCCTTGACTCTCCGCCCTTCCCGGCTATCCTAGAAGCCGCGAAAGTCCTGCCGAGGTGGCGGAAATGGCAGACGCGCTAGGCTCAGGACTTAGTGGGTTCACACCCATAGGGGTTCAACTCCCCTCCTCGGCATG
>CAZSUX010000024.1:0-15987 GCA_964610135.1 uncultured bacterium
CGTCAGCTACCAGATTGCCCGCGACGGTCAACTGCCGGCCCTTTTCAACCGCAAGATCTGGGGAAGCGGGCTCGAGGGACTGGTCATCACCGGCGTCCTCGTGATCATCTGTTCGAACCTGCTGAACCTCGACGGCATAGCGATGCTGGGCAGCGCGGTATTCCTGCTCGTCTATGGTGCGGTCAGCGTGGCTCACCTCCGGCTCTGGCGCGAGACCGGTGCCCATCGGCTTCCTATCTGGGCCGCAATCGCCAGCTGCGCTGTTGCGTTCGTCGTGCTCGCTTTCTACGAAGTCCAGCACGAACCGGCCACGCTGGTGGTCCTGGCGACAGTCGTGGCCGTCAGTTTCCTGTTCGAGTGGGGCTATCGAGCCCGGACCCGGCGCCGGCTGTACCCGCGCGACCCGGACTGCGGACCCGTGCCGGACGGAAGCCAGCGGAGGAACTAGGGACAGTCACCTATTACGGAGCGATGTCAAGGCGCGGCACAGCGGCATTTCAGATTGCAGATTGGAGATTGCAGATTGGCCAAAGGGCCGGCACTGGATGGTGAGCTTGGTCGAGACGATGATGACAGCCGACAGCTTGCGGCTTACAGCTTACGGCCCGGATGGGGATGAGATTCATGTCGCTGAAAGTGCCGCCCACGACTGACGGCAGACGGCGAGGTACCAGGACGATTGGGTGGCACCGCTGGCTTCCCGAGGAGTACCGGGTTGTCGACCGCTACGCGAAGGCGCTCACGCAGGGCCGAATCGCGGGCATGGGTATCGCCGACGCACGGTGCCGGGAGGAGCTGGTCCGAATGGCGGTCGCCGCCGGCCGGGACCCGCGGCGGCTGCCGGTCACGGTGCGCAAGTTGATCTATGCGCGTGCGCGCCTGCGCGGCTGGAACTGGGCCCAGAGCGTATGGCAGGCCGACGAGACGATGGTTCTGGAGAAGTATGCGCGCCAGTGCGTGCGGGGCCGGTACCCCACCATCAAGGCAGCCGCGCGTGCATGCTGGAAGGAGATGCGCGCCACGTGCAGCCGGGTCGGCCGCCCGTTGAACTCGGTCCGCCTGCGATTGTGGGAAGCCGCGCACGAGCGGGGCCGGCAGCCTTTCCGGCGCTGGACCGCTGAGGAGTCGCGAATCATGGCCCGGCACATCCGGTGGCTGTTCGAGGGTCGATATCACTACATCCGGCAAGCGGCCGAGGCATGCGCCCGCGAGTTGCGGCGCGCTCACGACCGGCGAAGGGGCGGCGCAATCAGCCCGCCGCCACGTCCCGCCTCTGCCGTCTACCAGCGGATGACCAACGCTGTCCCCGGGCTGCGCCTTCCACGGTACAAAGGACGAATGACGTCGGTCGAGAGGACGCTGATCGAACGCTACGCCCGCGCGCTCGGCCGTGGCGAGTATCCGGATGCACGCGTCGCGGCCGCCGCCTGTCGTGCCGAACTGCAGGAACGCTATCGTAGTGCACCGCAGGTCGGGCCTGTCCGGCTTCGGGCGGTCACCGTCCCTGCGGCTCACACTCTGGGCCTGGGATTGCTCGCGGCCATGCGCCGACTCGGGCTTTTTGTGCTCAACCATCGTCGCTGGACCGAGGAAGAGCAGCACGTCTGTGACGCGTGGGTGCGGTGGTATGAAAGCAGGCGGCACGCGAGACGCCATCGCCGTTGGCGCGATGCTGTAGAGGGTTTGCTGGAGGAACTGGAGCAGAAGGGCTACCGGCGCACGAGCGAAGCCGCATCCTATCGTCTGAAGTACACGCGCCGTCGCCTGAGTGGAATGGAGCGATAGAACCGTGCGGGACACTTCCCATATTTCTGAGCGATGTCAAGGCGCGGCGGGGTTCCTCTGGTGTTTCCTTTGATACTCGCATCGTCCGGTTCGGCGCGGACCGAGCCAAGCAGGCGTAACGTGGCCAAGGGCCTCCACGCTGCCGGCTGGAGCGCGGCCGAGAGCCGCTTTCTCAGGAGCTATGCCGGCGGAGTCGTCAGGGGCAGATTCGGGTCCGCGCTTGAGGCGGCGGTGGCCTGCCAGCGCCGGCTGGCCAATCATGAGCGCTGCCGTCGGTCGGGGCCGCGTACCGTCGAGGCTGTGCGGCGTGCGATGCGGCCGTACCTTTACGCGCTGTCGCGGGGCTGGCCGCACAAGTGGTGGAGCAAGCAGGAAATGGCGATTGCCCGGCGCCATGTGGCGGGGCTGCTAGGGCATCGGTATCGCGACCTGGCCGAGGCGGCGGTCCACTGCCGGCAGGAGCTGGACCGTCTCCGCGCGACGTCGCGCGCCCACGCGGGTAAGCCGGCAAGGGGCCAGGTCGGGATCATCCACAAGCTGAGCGGCCTGGTCCGCGCCGTCTGTCCGGAGTGGAGAGCGTACCGCTGGTCGCCGGCCGAGGACCGGGTGGTGCGGCGCTACGCGGCGGCGGTCGCGGCGGGCCGGTATCCCAATGTAAGAATCGCGAGCAGGGCTTGCCGGGCCGACCTGGAGCGGCTGTACCGCCGGGCAAAGGGCGTGGAGCGCTGGCCAGCCGGGTGGCGTACCGAGAACGGCATAAGTATCAGGATCGCCGCGCTGTCGCGCGCGCTCGGCCGCCCGCGGGCCCATAACCAGGTGACACCCGACGAGACGCCGGTCATCGAGCGATACGTCACGGATCTCGCCTGCGGGCGATTCGAGTCGGTGGTAGCCGCCTCCCGAGCTTGCGCGAAGGAGGTGAACGGATTGCGCCGCGGACGTAGCCTGGAGCCCCGGCGGCAGGCGAGCGTCCTGCGGTCGCTGCTGGATATACTCCATGAACGAGGTATCCTGCTTTGCCGCCTGGGTTGGACCGAAGCCGAGGAACGGATTGTCTACCGTTTCGCCCGCGCCTTCCTTGCGGGCAAGTACCCCAGCCGCAAGACGGCGGCCACGACGTGCGTGAAGGAGCTTCGCAGCCATTACGCCCGCCTGCGCGGCGTTGACGAGAGTCAACTCGGCCCTTACGCCGGGCGTCCGTATGAGGGCACGAGGACGCGCATTACCGAGCGGCTGCGCGAGATCGGTTTCAGAGGGCCGGTCCGGCGCCGGTGGGTCGCCGCGGAATGGCGCGTCGTCGCCCGCTGGTGTCGTCTCTACGCCCTCTTCCGCGCGCGCCGGAAGCGGGGCTCGCTGACCGACGCCGTCAACGGCCTTCGCGACGACCTAGAGGGCCGCGGCTACAGGCGCACCTTCGACGCCTGCAAGATCGCGATGCTGCACTACCACGAGTACGCGACCGTCGGCCGGTCGTCACGGACTCCACGTCCATCGGAAGAGGCCGCGACGTCCGGCGTAGCTTCAGGGACACGAAGCGAAAACTGACGCGACTGAGTATTATGGGCGGTCACTCAACTGACGACGGCGGCAAGGCACGGCAACGCGGCATTTCAGATTGCAGATTGACGCGGCCGGTGGCCGCGAGTGACCAGTTCCCAGGTTCCAGTGACCAGTTGGGGAAATCGGCCAACGATGCTCTGCCTGACAGGGACCTCAGAGGTCAACGTTGTACGAATCGGCCGTACCAAGGTCGCTGGTTGAGACGATGATGACAGCCGACGGCTCGTAGCTTGCGGACATCCCCGGTTGGGATATACTGTCATCAAGGAGAACCACCTATGAAGTTCGTGATCACGATGTTCCGGGATGAGGACGGAATGGTCATTGCCGATTGTCCGGCGATTCCGGGCTGTGTAAGCCAGGGTAAGACCGAAGAGGAAGCCGAGCAGAACATCCGTGAGGCCATCCAGGCATGCCTTGAGGTCAGGGCCGAGAAAGGCATGCCTTTGACCGTATCCACCCGCCAGGTCGAAGTCGCAGTTTGATGCCGCCGGTTCCGCTGCTGCGTCCGCGCGAGGTTGTCGGGGCATTCGAACGCCTGGGCTGGAACGTCGCCCGCAAGCACGGGAGCCACATCGTAATGAGCAGGCCGGGCCACATTACCACACTGTCTATTCCCGACCATCCCGAGGTCGCGCGCGGGACGCTCCGCACCCTCATCAGCAAGGCCGGACTGACGGTCGCGGAATTCGTGTCTGCAGCCGAACGCTGAACCACGCGGGACACTTTCCGTATTACCGGCTGATGCCAAGACGCGGCATGACAAGATGGACGAGTTCGCGGAGAACGATGAGCGACTAGTAATAGGCGATGAACGAAGAACGGAACGATGAGTGCCGGGCATGACAGCTCACGACTTGCGGCCGGCAGCCTGCGATCCCGAGAGGACTGGTTAGTCACGGTAGTGCATCGACGGTTCCAGAGCCCGCGCAAATGCTTTGTTGACAGGGATATAGAGGGATGTAAGATGAAGGTAGTGCTCCAGCCTTCAGGGTGCCACTGGGTCGTGTGCGCCGTGCGTAGCGCGGCGTGTCACGACCGACTTTTTGTCTCTACACCGGCCGCAACGGCCGGGGTTTGCGCGCTTCAGAGGCGCGGTCAGGGGTCGCTTCCCTTGACACCCCATGCCGACAAACCTATAATACCGCCGTTATGAAAAAAGGAGGAAGAATGCGCACAAAGCACCATGCTTTTGCCGCAGCTTCAGTTGTTCTCTTGGTCCTGGTCCTCGCCGCCCCGGCGCTGGCCGCCCAGGCCAATGCCAAACCCTGCCTGTGCCATCCGAGGCTTTCGCCGATGACGGGAACGGCGAGAACCGTATTCAATGCCACGGTCACGTACAGTGACCCGGACGGCGACGTTCCCGCCAAGGTGGAAGTCTATATCGACAACGTCCCCTACTCGATGAAGCGCGTCCGTGGGCGTCCCGCCGATGGGATCTATCGGGCGCGGCTGACTCTTCCTCCGGGCGAACACTCGTACTTCTTCTACGCCGAGGATGCGCGGGGCGCGACCGAGCGGTTCCCCCGCTACGGGGCATACAAAGGCCCGTTCGTCGGCGCCAAGAAGCCAATGAACCGGCTGCCGATTCTCACCGAGGGTGGCGTATATTGCGCTTACGGCTCGGACCAAAGCATCTACACCTACACGGTTCACTACAAGGACTTCGACTGCCCGCCGTCGCCCAAAGTCACGGTGGTCGTCGATGGCATCGTCCACGACATGAAACTCCATAGCGGCAAGCCCAACGATGGCGTCTACCACTACCTGACAAAGCTGCCTGCTGGTCCCCACGCCTACTACTTCATGGCCCGGGATCGAAACGGCGACTGCGTGAGTCTGCCGTCCGCGGGCTTCATCCGTGGCCCGGAAGTGATGGTCATGTCGAACTCGGCGCCGGCGCTGATCGACCAGCGCCATCGGCCGGAGGCCGGTGGGACAAGGACCCGCTACAACTTCCTCGTGCACTACAACGACGTGGACGGCGACAACCCGCCTGTCGCGCTCATATATGTCGACAACATCCCGCACGCGATGAAACGCGTCAAAGGCAACGCTGCCAACGGCCTCTACTCGTACTCGAGCGGCGAGTTCCTCAGCAACATGCACACCTACTACTACTACTTCGAAGACGGCCGGGGCGGCAGTTGCCGACTGCCGCAAGTCGGCGTGTTCCATGGACCGGTCGTCACCCGGTAACCGGAACCAACGGCCCACAGGGAGGATTGCATGGATTGGAGAAAATCGGCAGCGACGGCTTTGCTGGCACTGGTCGTCGTCCTCTGCATAACCGGCTGCCCGAGTAAGCCGCCGAAGACGCCGGACGCTCCGTGGGGGGCCGATTCGACCTGGAAAGGCGCCACCTATGTGTGCAGTGTCATGACCACGGTTCCGAAAGGCGCCATCCGCTACGTGATGGACTGGACGGACGCGATTGATACCGGCGACTACGCCGCCGCATCCGGTGAAACAGTGGCGGTGACCCACGAATGGGGCGCCGAGGGTTCCTACGAGGTCAAGGCGCAGGGGGTTCTCGACGCGGACCCGGCCAAGGCTTCCGAGTTCTCACCGGCCAAGACGGTGAAGGTCAACCCGAACGAAGCGCCGGTGGTTGACTCCGTGTACCTCCCGCCGGTCGCGGTGAAGGGTGTCGAAACCAACATCACCGTCTATGGCCACGACCCGGACGGCGATAGCCTCCGCGCCATCGTGAAGTGGCCGTCCGGCGATACCACTACTGAGCTGACCCCCTCGCCCTGCGAATTCACGGTCAGCCACACCTTCACAACGGTTGAAACCGCAAGAGTGATAGTCCGGGTCCAGGACTGGAAAGGGACGAAGTCGTTACCGGACACGGTCCGCATACCCGTCGGCCTTGAGGGCGGCGTGAAGTGGTATTGGCAGAGCGCCGAAGAGGGCCCGATGTCCACTTCAGCGCTCGTGGCCAATGACGGCACGAACGAGGTCGTGATGAGCTACTGCTGGGACGACTACAAGTTCTACGCAATCAAAGTCGACAAGGGCAAGAACGCAAGGAACACCACGACCAGGTGGTCGGAATACGAGTTCATCGGCGGTCCCGCCCTCTGCGCCGCCACCGGTAATGTCATCGTCGGCAGCGACGAGGGTGAGCTCTACGCGTTGACCCTCTCCGGACTGGACCGCAAGTGGCGGTGGCCTGACATACAATCGGAGTCTCTCGAGCCCTACATCGCGTTTGGCGCACCGGCAATCAACGGCTCCGACATCTACGTCGGTCGCGAACGGGACGAGGACAGCCTGAACCGGTTGTACAAGTTCACTGATGCCGGCGGGTCGGTCACGCCGGGTCCTACATACGAACTCCATAACCAGTCTGTCGTCGACGCGCCCGCAATCGATGTGGACGGCAGCGTCTACTTCGGCACCGACTCCGGCTATCTGATCAAGCTTGACGCCAACCTCGCGCCTCATTGGCGCCTCCATCTCGCGACGCCAGTCGGCGAGGTATTCGGGCCGATAATCGGTAGCGACGGCACGGTCTATTGCGGTACGGATTCCTTCCGCCTGTACGCGGTCAACCCTGATAGCACCATCAGGTGGACCGCCACGCTGGACGGCGTGGGGGCCCGGCCTGCCCTTGGCCAGTCTGCGCTCTTTGTGGGTACCGAAGCGGGCACGGTCTACTCCATCGACCCGGCGACCGGCACCATCAACTGGCAGAAGTCAATCGCCCAAGGCCTTTCGTTCAACACCACACCGATTGTCGCGGCCAACGGCTACCTGTACATCCAGAACGACGATGACGTGCTCTATTGCCTGAATCAGGCCGACGGGATGCAGATCTGGGCCTGCGACTGCAATAGCTACCTGCCCGGCGGCGGGCGCAGCGGCAACTCGCACCGGCCGAGGAGACTGCAGCTGTACGACTCCGACCCGAACCCGTCCATCACGTCGACCGGCGACATCCTCGTAGTCGGCAACAGCGCGCTCTACTGCGTGGCCGGCTACTTCGATGGCCCGCTCGACGGGACGGCGGCCTGGCCCAAATGGCAGAAGGACCACTACAACACCGGCAAGCGGTAGCCGCGAGACCTCATAGAAAGGGGACGGGCCCTCTCCGGAGGGCCCGTCACTTCTACCACGGGGCCGAAGTCCAGCCACCAAAACCGTTCGGGGAAGTGCAAAGGACAAAGTACGAAGGACAAAGCAAGTAGAAAGTACGAACGGACGCGGACGTTCCACTTTGTCCTTTCCTCATTGCTTGGTCCCTCGTCCTTACGACTTTGTCCTTTCCCCCGGGTTCTGCCGCAGCAATTGACAGAGGCTGTTTCCCGGCTATCCTTGTCCCTTGCCTGCAGGGGCCAATCCCGCCTCTAACAGCCGGGTCCACGACCTACTGCGGCAGGGCAATACGATAGCTATGGAGGAAGCATGAAATCCAGAAGATTCCGGCCAATTCTGCTCATCGCGGTGGCCGCGTTGCTGGTTGGCGCCTGCGGCAAGGCGCCGCTGGTTCCGGACGCCCCGAAGGGCCCGGCCCAGTGGATGCGCAACACCGCCACGGCTTGCACGACCTCCACCACCGACGAGTCCGGCGTTCAGGTTTCGTACCAGTTCGACTGGGGCGACGGCAACAAGTCCGAGTGGTCGCTGTTCATGGACGGCGGCGTGCCGTTCGCCGACACGCATTCCTACGCCGACCTCGGCTCGCGTGCCATCAAGGTGCGGGCCAAGAACAGCAAGCGGGCATCGGGCTGGTCCGCCCCGTTGAACATCAACGTCGTGCCGGGCGAAGGAGCAGTCGCATGGTCCATCGGCTTCACCGACCCCGAAGACATCGAGGATTCGTCGGATTTCACCCTCAACTCATTTGCCATCGGCTCTGACAAGAGCGCCTACATCGCCTGCGACTACGGCGCCCTCATCGCCTGCAACCCGTCCGGCAGCATCGCATGGATGTTCACCCTGCCCGACCTTGACCAGATAACGGCCGCGCCTGTGCTCGCCGCCGACGGCACTATCCTGATTGGCTGCTCGAATGATACCGTATACGCGCTCAATTCCGACGGCACGGTCAAGTGGCAGGACTCGGTCGGCATGGTCTTCGCCACCGGCGCACTCGGAGCGGACGGCACGGTCTACTTCCAAACCGCAGATTCCATGGTCATAGCTCTACGCTCGGACGGCACGACTGCCTGGACATTCCCCTCCGGAGGCGGAAACTCGGCACCGGTCGTCGGGACCGACGGCATCGTCTACGCCGTGAACCAGGATGGCATGGTCTACGCCATCAATCCGGCCGACGGCAGTCAGAAGTGGATGTACAATCTCAGCGTCCCGTCGGTCCAGGCGCCCGCGATTAACCAGAGCGGGAATCGGCTTTACGTTGTGTCCGACGCCGGCGCAATCCAGTCCGTCGCACTTGACTCGGGCGGCGGCCGCTGGTCCGACAACGTCGGGCAGGACGCGTCGGGCCCGGTGGTCGGCCCGGACGGGAGCATCTTCATCAGCGGCGGCGGCGTGCTGACCAAGTTCAGTCCCGATGGCGTCAAGGCCTGGACATTCACCCCGCCATTAGGCGGTGTTCTGTCGACGCCGGCAATCACGGTCGACGGCTATGTCTACGTACTGGTCGTACCGGGCAAGAAGCGACTCACGCTGCAGTACGAGGACTCGCTCTACGCGGTCAACCCGGACGGCACGCAGCGCTGGGCCTGCGGTCTCGGCGAAGGCCTGTCCGACCCGGAGTACCCGCTCTCCGCACCCAAGCTTGACGCGAGCGGCTTCATCTACGTCGGCGACGGCTTCCGGGCTTGGTGCGTGGGCGGCGTGAGCGCTCCGGCCCAGTCCATTTGGCCGACGTTCCAGCACGATGCCCAGAACACGGGCAGGGCAAGATAGAGGCCCCGAATAGAGCAGAATCCAGAAAGCAGATACCAGAATGCAGAATGACTGCCCGGTCCGGAGTCCTGACTTCTGCACTCTGCATTCTGAGTTCTGAGTTATCCTGATGTTCAACGCTGTTCCTCGCCAACCCGACCACCGGGAAATCGAGCCGCGCATCCTCAAGTTCTGGACGGACCGCGGCGTCTTCGGCAAGCTGGTCGAGCGCAACAAGGGCAAACCGAAGTTCAGGTTCCTCGACGGCCCGATTACCGCCAACAACCCGATGGGCGTACACCATGCCTGGGGCAGGACCTACAAGGACCTTTTCCAGCGCTACCACGCCATGCTCGGGCAGGACCAGCGGTGCCAGAACGGGTTCGACTGCCAGGGGCTCTGGGTCGAAGTCGAAGTCGAGAAAGAACTGGGATTCAAGTCGAAGCGCGACATCGAGAAGTTCGGCATCGCCCGCTTCGTCGAGAAGTGCAAGGAAAGGGTACTCAAGTACTCGCGGATGCAGACCGAGCAGTCGATTCGGCTGGGCCAGTGGATGGACTGGGCGGACTCGTACTTCACGATGTCCGAGGAGAACAACTACTCCATCTGGCACTTCCTGAAGAAATGCCACGAGCGCGGCCTGGTCTACGAAGGCACCGACGTGATGCCGTGGTGCGCGCGCTGCGGAACCGCCATCTCCGACCAGGAAATCGCGACCGAGGGCTATCGCGAACTCACCCACAAGGCGGTCTACTTCCGCCTTCCCATCATCGGGCGCGAGAACGAGTGCCTGCTGGTCTGGACGACAACGCCCTGGACCCTCACATCCAATGTCGCCGCCGCAGTCCACCCTGAACTCGACTACGTCCGCGCACGCAAGGACGGCGACGTGTACATCCTGGCGAAACCCCTCACCTCCGTTCTCGGCGCCGGGGCGGAGGTCATTGAAGAACTCAAGGGTGAGAAACTCGTCGGCCTGCGCTACAAAGGCCCGTTCGACGAACTCAAACCGCAGCAAGGCGTCGAGCACCGCGTGATTCCGTGGGATGAGGTGAGCGCGGGCGAAGGGACCGGCATCGTTCACATCGCGCCCGGCTGCGGCAAAGAGGACTTCCTCCTTGGCAAGGAATTCGGCCTGGCGGTCATCGCGCCGCTTGGTGAGGACGGCACCTTCGGGGATGGCTTCGACTGGCTCAAGGGCATGGATGCGCAGGCGGCGGCCCAGCCCGTGTTCGACAGCCTCGAGAAGAAAAACCTGCTCTTCAAGGTCGAAGACTACACTCACCGCTACCCGGTCTGCTGGCGCTGCGGCCAGGAGCTTGTCTTCCGGCTCGTTGACGAGTGGTTCATCTCGATGGACTCCTTGCGCGAAGAGATCAAGGAATCGGCGCGGCAGGTGCGCTGGATCCCCGACTTCGGCCTGGCGCGGGAGCTCGACTGGCTCAGTAACATGTCCGACTGGTGCATCTCGAAGAAGCGCTACTGGGGACTTGCCCTACCCATCTTCCGCTGCGAGTGCGGCTGGTTCGATGTCATCGGCTCGCGTGATGAGTTGGAGTCGAAGGCCGTGTCCGGCTGGGAGCAGTTCGAGGGGCACACTCCTCACCGTCCCTGGGTGGACGAAATCCGGGTCACGTGCGGGAAGTGCGGCAAGCCGGCAGCGCGCATCAAAGACGTCGGCAACCCCTGGCTCGACGCCGGCATCGTGCCGTTCTCGACGACTCACTACATCAGCAATCGTCCCTACTGGCAGGAGTGGTTCCCGTTCGACTTCATCACCGAAAGCTTCCCCGGCCAGTTCCGCAACTGGTTCTACGCCATCCTGACGATGAGTACCGTGCTTGAGAAACGCTCTCCGTTCAAGACCATTCTCGGCTACGCGATGATGAAGGGGGCCGACGGACGCGAGATGCACAAGTCCTGGGGCAACGCGATCGACACCGATGAGGCCTTCGACAGGATGGGCGCGGACGTAATGCGCTGGGTCTTCTGCCGCCACAACCCGGTCCAGAACCTGAACTTCGGCTACGCCCTCGGCGACGAGGTCCGCCGGAAGTTTCTGACCCTCTGGAACGTGTACAGCTTCTTCGTCACCTATGCCAACATCGACGGTGTGACGCCGGGCTCCCTGACCCTGGACCCCTCGAATCCTGGACCCCTCGGATCCTCTCTTTCTCACCTCGATCGCTGGATTCTCTCACGCCTCAACTCACTGGTGAAGCTGTCCCGCGAGCGGCTCGACGATTTCGACCCATCGGCGGCGCCACGTGCGGTCGAGGAGTTCATCGACGACCTGTCGGTGTGGTACGTGCGCCGCAGCCGGCGGCGGTTCTGGAAGCCTGCACTAAGCGGAGTCGAAGGGTCGGCATCGGACGCCGACAAGCAGGCCGCCTACCGCACGCTCTACGATTGCCTCGTGACGCTCGCGAAGCTCATCGCCCCGTTCATGCCGTTTGTTGCCGAAGAGCTGTATCAGAACCTCGTCCAGCCGGCAGCGAGGGACATGACCGCTATGACCTTGGGGCCGGCCCCGCGGCCCTCATTGTCCGACAATTCGGATCGTGTCCCAATCCCCGAGTCAGTCCACCTCTGCGCCTTCCCTGAGCCGGACGCATCGCTCATCGACCTCGCACTGGAAAAAGAGGTAGGTCTTGTCCGCGCGGTCGTATCGCTGGGCCGGGCCGCGCGCGAGAAATCGAACCTCAAGGTCCGCCAGCCGCTGCAGGCGGTAATCGTCCGCCTGAACGAGCCAGTCGGGAAGGACGCCATCCTGCGCCACGCCGACACCATAAAGGAAGAACTGAACGTCCATGACCTCCTGTTCTCCGACAGGGACGCGCCGTTCCCTGCGGACTACGCGGTCGAGGAAGACCCGGAACACGCAGCAGGCATCTGCACGAAGCTGACAGTCGAACTGGAAAACGAGGGCTTTGCCCGCGAACTCGTCCACAAGGTCCAGAACCTGCGCAAGTCGGCCGGGTTCAAAGTCACCGACCGCATCCAACTGCACTACAGGACGTCACCGCGCCTGGCCGCGGCCGTGCGGGCGTTTGACGACTACATCCGGCGTGAGACCCTGGCGGTTGTCGTGACCGACGAATCGTCGGCCGAACCAGACATACGGGAGAGCGCGAAGATCAACCGCGAACCGGCCGAATTGGCGCTCAAGAGAGTGAGGGAGTAATGAACAAACGCGATCTGCACAAGTACGAACGGGCACTACTGGCCGAGAAGCAACGAATGCTGAAACAGGGCCGGGTTACCGACGAAGTGATGGACGCCGCCTGTCCGGACGTGACCGGCGACCTTTCCACCCACCGGACCCACTCCGCCGACCAGGGCACCGAGAACTACCGACGCGAGATGGCCTCCCGTTTCAAGACCATTGAAACCGATACCCTGCGCCAGATTGAAGACGCGTTGAAGCGGATTACCGATGGCACCTATGGCATCTGCGTATCCTGCGGCGGGCGAGTACCCAAGGCCCGGCTCGAAGTCGTGCCCCATGCCAGGCTCTGCATGAAGTGCCTGGAGAAGCGCCGGTAGGCGACTGCCCTCGCAGCGGGCTGTCCCCAGAACTCCAATGACCATCGCCGGGACATGACCGAAATCCTTCCGGGATTTCGGATCGTGTCCCGTCCCGCGTGAATGCCTAATCTGAAGCTGACCATCGAGTTTGACGGCACGAACTACGCGGGCTGGCAGTACCAACCCCGAAATCCGACCGTCCAGGGCGAACTCGAGTCCGCGGCCGGCAAGGTGCTCCAGCAGAAGGCCACCGTCTACGGCTGCAGTCGGACCGACGCCGGAGTCTCGGCCCGGGCCTATGTAGCGAATCTCCACACCGGCTCGCCGCTCAGCGTCGAGCGACTGAAGTTGGCGCTCAATCACTTCCTGCCCGAGGACATCCTGGTTCTGTCAATCGAAGAAGCGAAACCGGACTTCCACGCCCGGCACAGCGCGTTGGGAAAGACCTACGCCTACCGCATCGTGCGTCGCAAGTCTCCCCTGCGGCGCCAACACGCGTGGGAGTTCTGGTTCAAGCTGGACGTCGAGAAGATGCGCAAGGCCGCCCCGTTGTTCGAGGGACGGAGGGACTTTCAGCCGTTCTGCCAGACTCGTGACGCGAACGGGTCTTGCACGGTGGAATCGGTCCTGGTTGAGGCAG
The DNA here is from genome assembly GCA_964610135.1 of uncultured bacterium. Taxonomy (GTDB): domain Bacteria; phylum Hydrothermota; class Tepidihabitantia; order Tepidihabitantales; family Tepidihabitantaceae; genus UBA2258. Next base: position 13,376 of record CAZSUX010000024.1, read on the forward strand.
ACGGTGACGAAGTGACCGTGACTGTGCGCGGCGACCGATTTCTCTACAAGATGGTCAGGCGGATTGTGGGAGCGCTCGTAGCCTGCGGCTCAGGTCGGCTCACGCAGAAAGGTATCCGCGCCGCACTGGCGGGCAGACCATTCCCGCCCTTCCATACCGCCCCCGCCCGCGGCCTGCTACTCGACTCGGTCGACTACTGACGGCCGGACCGTCCGCCTGAACCAAACCATCCGGGCTTCGGCTCTTGTCCGGTTCACAAGAGCCAGGTGTGGGTGCCGGAGACTACCCCCGCGTCTCGGCTTGAATACGCACCGCTTGACAGGGGGCCGCAGAGGCCGACAATACCTTGGCCCAGTTTGCGAATGTACTCGCACTAAGTAACACCACGAGGCGGCGTCGCACGCCACCGACTGGGTCGGTTGTGCAGAGGCGACGTTCCGTCCCGAGTGGAGTGCGGGGCTATCTGGGCGGAGGAGGTCCGATGAACGTCAGGTCATGGAGAGAGCCGCTGGGGTCATTCAGACCATACGTGGCGCTCTTGGTGCTGTCGGCCGGCTGTTTGTTCGCGCAGAGCTCGACTGATTGGCAGTCGCGCGAGCACGTTCCGCATGCCGTAGCTGCCACATACTATAGCTGCTCAGACATGGTGTTCGCGAGGCATGGCGAATCAACGTTCGTGTTCTTGTACACCGACTCAGTGGACGGGGGGTACTTCAGTTTCTTCAACGCCTACAGTCCACAGCGAAGGACCTGGTCCGGCGACCTGCCTGCCCCTCCCTACGCGGACAACATCGCTTTGGCATACGCCAGAGACGCGATGAGGATGTACGCGATAGGGTACTTCCCTAGCGATGGCGGCAGTCGGTTCTACACCTATGTCTTCGATTCACCGTCAGGCTCGAGCGGTGCCTGGTCATCAGAAGCTCTACCCTTCGATGTTAATCCCAGTGCTCCTGCTAACGGATACACCAGGATGACCTATCGCCGGAACCGCGACTTCGCCCCACTGTATGCAATACCGGGCTGGCTGTACGCTATCGGGCATGGGAGCGGCTATGATGACTATATCTACCGCTATTCGATTCCCAACCCCGGTGACGCCGCTGTGGACGGGTACAATCCCGGCAGCACGGCGGTGATAGCCGATGCGACGCCTCATTTCGTATGGCCATCGGTCCCGGGTGCGCTGGAGTACCGCATCAAAGTCAGCTCAGAATCGTCATTCAGTACGGTTGCACTGGACACAGAGATGGTCGATACCACGTTCCAAGTTCCCGTAGCACTGCCTCTCACGAACGGTCAGCAATACTGGCAGACTCTGTCCCGCGATTCGTTGGGGAACTGGACGGCCGGTCCTGTTCTGCGGTTCTCGCTATTGGACACATGGGAGTGTATTACCAAGATTCCCATCTTGCCTAGTCATTTCCCTATGACGGGTGCGACTCTGGTATATACATGCATGGGTCCCACCTGGCCAAAGGCTGAAAGCCTCTGGTATACCTCCGGAACAGCATCAGGCTGGGACACCATGATGTTGGCATATTCGATACACAACGGTAATTGGCCCGATGCGGTCTTCTACCCCCAAAGTCGTAGCTTGGACCACCAGGACAACATGATGGCATCAGCGCCGAGTGAGTATGGTCTGGAGCAGTCCAACCAGATATACGCAGTGCTTGACACCAATGATACCGTGGGTCACCACTGGAAACTTGACCTGGCGACACAGCCGCGGCGGTGGCAGAATCTTGTTCCTTTCCCGGTCGCGACCGGGGCATTCTGTCGTCTTGTGTTCGATGCGGAACTTGACACTCTGTACGCCACGGCCGGGTCGTTTCCGGGGCAGCCCCGGCGTCTTTTCTACGCGCGGTGTCCCGGCAGCGGAGATGGAGCGCAGGCTAGTACCGGCGGACAGGTGTGTCCGAGACTGTCCGCGACCGCAAGTAGCGGCGGCGTGCTCATTCGGTACGTCCTGTCCGCGCCGGAGCGCACCCGTCTTGATATCTTCGACCCTGTCGGGCGCAAGGTTCTGTCCCGTGACATGGGCGTGCAGTCCGTCGGTGAGCATCACGGGCAAGTCACACAATCCGAGCTTGGCGCGCAAAGGCAGAACGCGCATGCGGGGATTCTCTTGCTCAGGCTCACCCATGGCACCACGACTGAGCGGGCCAAAGTCGTTTTGTTCTAGGTACTTGGGCGTGACAGGTCTGGATACGTGACGGCCCTACTATTTGCTTCGCTGCTGACGAGTCAGGTGCAAGTCGACACCGTGCTGCCGCTCACGTTCATGCCGAGCAACATCATCTATGTCGCGTCGACAGACAGATTGCTGGTCTTTCGTGACGCCCACGAGTCCCTGTACGTCTTCAACTGCGGCGACTACTCAATCGACAAGGTCATACCTCTGGATGGGCGCCTCAATGTGGGAGCCTATTGGGCCTACAACTGGCAGCGGGACAAGTACTACATGGTTACAATCCGACCGGACGTCCTCGCGGTGTTCGACCCGGCTTGTGATTCTCTCACCCGCCGGCTGCCCATATCCGGTTCGCGCAAACCGTGCTTTGCAGCCACGCACGACCGCGTCTACGTATGCGACGATACGGTGATGA
>CAZSUX010000025.1:0-15763 GCA_964610135.1 uncultured bacterium
TCCTGGAAGAGCGGCTCGTGGGTCCGGGGCGAGCAGGACGCAACCACAACGCGGTTGAGACGCTGTTCCCGGATAGTCTTGCTTATCTTCTGCTGGGTATCTTGAGAACAGGTGAACAGGTTGTGCTCGGCATAGACGACGCCGGGCAGTTTCTTGGCGAATTCGACCACCCCGGGAACGTCCACCACGCTTCCGATATTGATGCCGCAGTGACACACGAACACGCCGATTCTCGGCGGTTCGCCCCGGACATCTCTTTCCTGCGGGTACGTCTTGGGGACAATCGCGGTCCCCCGGGCCTCGGCGACCACGCCTTCGGCCGCGGCGGCGGCGCCCGACGCCTCCATTACCGTTTCCGGTATGTCCTTGGGGCCGCAGGCCGGACCGCACACGAATATCCCGGGCCGGCTCGTCGCAACCGGCGAGAAGGTCGAAGTCCTGAAGAACTTGTGCTTGTTCAGCTTGACGTCCAGCTTGTCGGCGAGGACCGCATTGGCCTGCCTTGGTTCGAGCCCGACAGAGAGCACCACCATGTCGAACTCCTCGCACAACTGCCTCGGATTGTCCTCCGTGGTATAGTAGACGAGCAGGTTCCCGCTCTCTGGGATTTCCAGTACCTTGCCCACCCGGGACCGAACGAAACGCACGCCGTGCTGGTCCTTTGCCCGGTTGTAGAACGCATCGAAGTCCTTGCCGTGGGCGCGGATGTCCATGAAGAATATGGTCGGCGCAATCTCTTTGACGTGCTCTTTGGCGATGGTCGCTTCCTTGATGGCGTACATACAGCAGACCGACGAGCAGTAGCTCCGGTCTTCGCGCTCATCCCTGCTGCCGACACACTGTATCCAGGCGATTCGCCGGGGAACCTTGCCGTCGTGCGGCCGCTGGACGTGACCGGCAAAAGGCCCGGAAGCGGCCAGTATCCGTTCGAACTCGATGCTGGTCACGACATTCTTGCACCGGCCGTATCCGAACTCGTACTTGAGCGAAGGGCTGAACTTCTCCGCGCCATCCGCGACGATGACCGCCCCGACATCGAAAGACAACTCCTGTTCCTTCTGGTCGAAGTCAATCGCATCCGCCTCACAAAACTCCTTGCATACCTGGCAGTTGCCGGTTTGCAGGTGGATGCAATGCTCGGCATCGATCGTGGCGTAGTTCGGGACTGCCTGCGGGTAGGAAATGTATATCGCCGACCTTTCCTTAAGGCCCTCGTCGAACTCGGACAGAATCGGGACGGGCTTGTTGTAGGTGATTTTCCCAAACTCGATACACTTGGTCGGGCATACGGAAAAGCACGCCCCACAGGTCTGGCAGACATCCGACTGGACGTCGAATGCCGGCTGCACGAGCCGTCTGTCACCTCTGCCCGAGAACCCGATTGCTCCTTTTCCCATCCGGTCGCGGCACATGCGGACGCAGAGACCGCAAAGCAGGCAGTCCTTGTTCTTCAGCGCAATCCTCGGCTTGCCGACGCCCATCTCCTCGGCCAGACGTTTGACCTCTTCGGAGTCCGGGCACCGCGCCAGCAGCAATTCTACCATTATCTTGCGGGTCTTCTTCACGCGCGGAGTGTCGGTCTCGACAATCAGCCCATCCTGGGCCGGGTAAGTACAGGACGCGTGAACGGACGCCGGAGTGCCCTTTCGGCTCACCTCGACCAGGCAGAGCCGACAGGCACCATAGGCGGGCAGCGCCTTGTGGTAGCACAGGGTCGGTATCTTCACGCCGGCTTTTTCCGCCGCCTGGAGTATTGACCGGCCCGGTTCGACTTCTACCTGTTTACCGTTGATTGTCAGACTTACCACATTCTTCACGCCGACTCCCCGGTTGTGACCAGTATCGCGCCGAACTTGCAGCCATCAAGACAGACCCCGCACTTGATGCACTTGTCCTGGTCTATCACGTGCGGCGTCTTCTTCGCACCGGTGACAGCCTGGGCCGGGCAGTTCTTCGCACACAGCATGCACCCGGTGCATTTGTCCTTGTCCACCTCGAAACGAATCAGCGCTTTGCACACCCTGGCCGGGCACTTCTTGTCCCGGACGTGGGCGACGTACTCTTCCCGGAAATGACGCAGGGCGCTCAGCACCGGGTTGGGCGCGGTTTTCCCCAGCCCGCAGAGGGATGCCTCTTTGGTTGCTTCGCCCAGTTCCTCCAGCAGTTCGATGTCGCCTTTCTTCCCTCTTCCCTCGCAGATGTTTGTCAATATCTCGTGCATCGCGGCGAGGCCTTCGCGACAGGAATTGCACCTTCCGCAGGACTCGTCTTTCGTGAACCCGATGAAGTACCGGGCAATGTCGACCATGCAACTGCTCTCGTCCATCACGATCATCCCGCCGGAACCCATGATCGCGCCCGCCTCCTGCAGCCGCTCGTAGTCCACCGGCAGGTCGAGCATGCTCTTCGGAATGACGCCGCCGGACGGGCCGCCGGTCTGGACGGCCTTGAATTCCTTCCCGTTCGGAATCCCGCCGCCGATGTCATAGACGATTCGCCGCAGCGTTATCCCCATCGGCACCTCAACGAGCCCGGCGTTGTTGATGTTCCCGGCCAGCGAGAACACCTTGGTGCCCTTGCTCTTCTCGGTCCCGACGGCGGCAAACCACTCTGCCCCGAATTGAATTATCCTCGGCAGATTCGTCAGGGTCTCCACGTTGTTGATGACCGTGGGTTTCCCGAACACCCCCTGCTCAACCGGGAACGGTGGCTTCTGGACCGGCTCTGCCGGCTGGCCTTCAATCGAATGGATCAGCGAGGTTTCCTCACCGCAGACGAACGCGCCGGCCCCGCGGAATATCTCGACGTCGAAGTCGAAACCCGAGCCGAGAATGTCCTTCCCGAGCAGTCCATACTCCCTGGCCTGGGCCGTCGCGCGAATCAGCCGCTTGATTGCCAGCGGGTATTCAATCCTGACGTACACGTAACCCTTATTAGCCCCGATAGCGTAGGCGGCAATCAGCATGCCTTCAATCAGCGAATGCGGGTCAGCTTCGATGATAGACCGGTCCATGAAAGCGCCCGGGTCGCCCTCATCGGCATTGCAGATGAGGTACTTGGGCGTATCGGGATTGGCCCGGCAGAATTCCCATTTCCTGCCGGTCGGAAAGCCGGCCCCGCCGCGCCCCCGCAGGCCTGAATCCTTTATCTCCCGGACTACGTCGGTCGGAGCCATGTCTTTCAGGGCCTTTGCCAGCGCCTGATACCCGCCCCGGGCGATGTACTCATCTATCTGGTCCGGGTCGATAATCCCTCGGTTCCAGAGCACGATGAGTTGCTGGTCGCGACAAAAGGGAATATCGTGCAACTTCTCAATCGGGGCCTGGGTCTCGGGGTTGACGTACATCAGGGACTTCACCGGCTTACCCTTAAGCAGATGCTCCTCAACCAGGACCGGAATATCTTCTTCCTTCAGGGACTGGTAAACCACGTCGTCCGGCTGGACAATCAACGTCGGCCCTTTAGTGCAGAGCCAACTGCTCCCGGTAAGCACAACCTGGACCTCATCCTCCAGATGGTGCTTCCTGATTTCTTCCTCAAGACGTTTCCTGATTCGGAGCGCCCCGACCGAAACACACATCGTGCAGTTGCAGAGCATCAGGTTGGTCCGGTACGCCTTCAATCCCGCCCCGGCCCCCGGCTGCGGATTGGCGTTCGGTGCGCGACCGTCCCTGGTACGAAGGAACATCGTCCCTTGCACCTTCTCCGCAATCGCCGTCAGGTCCTCAGACCTCAGCTTCGGCACGCGCCGCCTCCTTGCAGCTCCGCAGCAGCCTGGGGACTTGCGCTACCTGGAAATGGCCGTGCAGTTCTTCGTTCACCACCACGACCGGGGCCTGGCCGCAGCATCCAAAACAGGCGATGGTCTCAAGCCCGAACATCAGGTCCTCGGTGGTATTTCCCACCTTGACGCCCAGCGCTCTCTCAAACGCCTCGAGAATCCGGTTCCCGCCCTTGATGTAGCAGGCCGTTCCCATACAGACATTGATGGTATATTTCCCTCTTGGTTTCAGGCTGAATGCATTGTAGAAAGTGGCCACCTGGTAAATCAGGCTCAGCGGCATGTCGAGTTCCTCGGAAATGTAGCGCAACACGCGTTCCGGGAGATAAGAGTAACTGAGGTTGATATCGTGCAGAACCGGCAGCAGGGCACCTTCCCTGTTCTTGTGCTCCTCGATAATTCGCCGCATCCTGGCCAGGTCGTCGGGGTCGAGCTTCACCTCGACCTTCTCCTGGTCGAGTTGGACGGCCTTTGTCACCGGGCAGTTTTCCACGCACAGCCCGCAGCCGGTGCACTTATCCTCGTCGACATAGCGGGGCTTCTTCTTCACCTTCACCACGAACCTTCCCGGAATTCCGGTCAGTTCCTCAAGCTCGGCATTGGTGATTAGTTCGATATTGGGGTGCCTGCCGCAGTCGACCAGCTTGGGCGAAACGATGCACATGGCGCAGTCGTTGGTCGGAAACGTCTTGTCAAGCTGCGCCATGGTCCCGCCGATGGCCGGGCCGGACTCAACCAGGTACACCTTGAACCCGGAATTGGCCAGGTCCAGCGCCGACTGGATCCCGGCTATCCCGGCACCGACGATAAGCACGGCGCCGACCGGCCGGGTTCTGTCTTCCGGTTCGGGGCTTGCGACCACCGGATGGATCATTGTCGGTTGGTCGCCGGTCATTGCCGGACCGTCCGTTTCGCCGCGCGCTCCCGCTTCCTGGCGGCAACCGCCTCGACCGCGAACATCATGTTCTTTTTCTCGGTTTCCGACAGCATCTTCGACTGCAGCCGGCCGTGGTTCACTGCCTCGGCGAAGGCCCGCTTCGCCAGTGTGGTCCGTATTAGCACGGTAGTATACCCGTCGGCGGAACCGAGGCCGCCCACCGAAATGTCCGCGAAATCATTGGCGAAGTTCCGGCACACCAGGCAGGCCGGTCTCGCGATATCCTCTATTTCACCGAACGGGACGTGGATGGTCACGCCGGATTTCATCTTCAACCGGAAATCCTCTTTGACGTTAATCGCCATGATATCATCGGGAACTATGTGGTATTTCTTCACAAAGGTCTTGCCCATCAGGTTGTCGAAACTGAAACACTGCATGCAGAACAGGCCGACGGTGAAGTGAATCGCGTCCGCCGGCAGGATATTCAGGGCCTGCATCTTCCGGACTGCGGTAATCTGGCACGGGGTGCCCACTACCGCCAGTCGGACAGCCTGCTTCGGCTCGAACGCCTTCACCACCGGGAGCACCGGCACGTAGGTGGAGTATGTCTCGCCTACCTCACCGAGGTGCGACGACTCGGAGAACTGCGACCCCGCCGCTTGAATCAACTCTTCACGCGTGACGGCAATCATCGGCTTGCGGTTAAACAGCCCTATCCTGTTCGCGACGATTGCGCCGTGGATGGCCCGGCTTTCAAACATGTGGGACAGAAGCGCGGTGACCACGCCGCCGTCGGTCGCCACTGCCAGTATCTCCGGGTCCGTCGCCCGGGCCGAGATGACATCCTGCAGCGCGCCGGCCGGGGCGCCGACATCATCATCAAGCTCTCGCGTCTGGGGACAGATGAGGTAGCATATGCCGCACTTGAGACACCGGTCCGGGTGTGCATACCGGGGCAGGTTGTCGCCGGCGCTGTCGTGCATCTCGATTGCGCCGATCTGGTGGGCGGTGCAGAAAGACACGCAAGCGCCGCACTTGTTACACAGACCCTTGTCGACGACTTCCTTGAGCAGGTCGTCGAAGCTCAAGTCGGTTTCGCGCCGCATGCTCATTTCCACGCGCTCCGTCGCCAGCTCATTTTGTACCCAGCCGGTGCTTAACCATGGCGGCAATTCTCTTCTTCTGCTCGGCGCCGGGCCGGATAAGATCCTGCACCAGGTTACACCTCAGGTCCTGGGCGAACCGGTCGAGTTCCTCCATCTGCCCGAGGCGTTCCCGGGGAGCGAAACCCTCCTCGACCGCCATCTCGCGCAGCACGCCCATCACGTCGGCAAACTTCACGTTCTGCGGGCAGTGGGCATAGCAGATATAGCACCGGGCGCACATCCAGATGACATCCGAAGACAGGACTTCCTTCCGCATTCCGAGGACCGCCATCCGAATTATTCTCCTCGGGTCGTAGGCTTCGTTGACCTCCGAAACCGGGCAGCCCGCAGTGCAGGTGCCGCATGAGAAACAGCGCTTGAAGTTCTCGGCCCCGGGTCGCGCGGCGATGTCGTACTTGAACTTCGCGTCAAGGTCTTTCTCGTTAATTTCATCCATGCCGTCTCCTCTCAGAACTGCTCCGGCAGTTTCTGCAAGTCCGCATATGAGAACACCGGGCCGTCGGCACAAACGTACTTCGACCCGACATTGCATCGGCCGCACTTGCCTATCCCGCACTTCATTCTTCTCTCAAGCGAAGTGTAGACTCTTTCCGGCGGGAATCCGAGCTTGAGCAGGACCGGCAGCGTGTATTTTATCATCACCGGCGGCCCGCACACGATGGCCCACGTGTCTTTCGGGCTGGGCGCCACTTCCTCGGTAACAGCCGGGACGAACCCTACTTTCTTGTCCCAGCCCGCCGCGGCCTTGTCAATGGTAAGATGCAGGTGCAGGTCGTCGCGCTTCTCCCATTCCGCCAACTCGTCCCGGTAAAGCAACAGGCCGGGCCGGCGTGCCCCGTATATGACCGTTATGTCGGCGAAGTCTGCGCGGTGCGCGAGCAGGTAGACGCCAAGCGACCGGAGCGTCGTGAACGCGAATCCACCGCTGACAATCAACACGTTCCGGCCTTTGAACTCCTCCACCGGGTAGTGGTTCCCGAGCGGACCGCGCAAGCCGATTGTCTCGCCCTGCGCCAGGTAGTGAAGCGCGGTCGTAACGGCGCCGACCCGGTTAACGGTAAACCGCAGGTGGCCCTCCTCGGTGGGCGATGACGCGATTCCGAACGGGGCTTCGCCTTTGCCCAGGATGGATAACTGGCAGAACTGGCCGGGCTGATAGTCGAACTCCTGCTCTTTGTTGCGGAAACTGAGGTCGAACGTCCTCAGGGTTCCGTCGTCCGACTCCGTTCGTATCCGGTCCACGGTCATCGGGATGGGCACGTAGCAATTATCCGGCATTGATGAACCTCACAAGTACTTCACGGATGTCGAGATTGACCGGACAGCTACGGATGCACCGGCCGCAGCCTACGCACGCCGTCTCGCCGTATACGTCAACGAAGTAGTTGAATTTGTGCATCACCCGCTGGCGAAGTCGTTCCTTCCCGGTCGGTCGCGGGTTGTGTCCGGACGCCTCTTTCGTGAACAAAGGCGCCATGCAGGAATCCCAGATTCTGATCCGTCGGCACTGGTTCGTACCGGGCGCCTTTTCGTCCTGAATGTCGAAACAGTGACAGGTCGGACACAGGTACGCGCAGGCCGCACAGGAAAGGCAGTTTCCAGCAAGTTCTTCCCACAAGGGGCTGTCCCAGGCTTTATCCAGGGCTGATTTCAGAGACGAGATGTCGACCTTGCCTGGCATCGATGACTCGGCCCGCTCCTTGACGTCGGCAGCCTTACGCAGGTCGGCGACGGAAGCTCCCTCGCAGGCAATCTCCTTCAAGAAGTCCATTCCCTTTTCGCTGCGGGGCTCCAATAGAATTGCATCGCCGATATCGGTGAGCGCGATGTCCGAGCCTTCCGTGCCGAACGGACCGGAGCCCAGCCAGTTGCAGAAACAGCCGGCCCGTGGTGTGCTGCAGCCCATGGTCACTATGAGCGCATTCCGATAGCGCCGCGTCCAGTATGGGTCCTGGTGTTCGCCGGTGCCGAACACCTTGTCCAGCATCGCGAGGCCCCTTGCATCGCACGGCCTGATGCCGATTACCGCAATCGGCCTGTCCGGCTCCCGGGTTGGCTCCACCTCTCCCTGATTGCCGGTGAGCAGTGTCTCGGTCTGGGGAAAGAAAATGCCCTTTGCCGACTCATCCGGGTTGGCAATGTCCAGCCGCAGCGCGCCGGTTGACTCGACTTCGGCGAAGCGCATCCGGCCGTCGCTATCAACCGGGCCGAACAGGCGATACCGCGAAGCCAGCGCCGCGATGAATTCGTCAAGCCGCTTCTTGTCCAGCCGAAGCACTTTGCTCACAGGATGAACTCCTGTTTGTCTTCCTCGTCGTAGGTCGCCATGGCCGGTATCTGGTCGGGGTCCAGGCCGGGAGTGTATCCGAATCTCTCCCGCACCTCTCGCTCGACCCGCTGGTTCAAGAAACTCAGGTTGATGCCAAGGGGACAAGCCCGCTCACACGCCCCGCATTCAACGCAGCGCCCCGCCATGTGCAGCGCCCGCACGATGTGAAACAGCATCGTATCGGACAGGTCAGTGCTCTTGCCGAACCACTGGGGGTTGCTCTGGTCAACGAAACACTCTTCGCAGTAGCACATCGGGCATGCGTTCCGGCAGGCATAGCACCGGATGCACCGGCCGAACTCCTTCTCGAAGAAGGCCCACCGCTCGGCGGCCCCGAGTTCCTCGAACTTCTCCAGTTCCTGCCGCCCGTGTTTCTCCGGTGCCGCTGCTGCCGGCTCGGCAACGAACACGTCGTACACCGGCGGGTTCGGGTAGCGACACCGCTTGCACGAATCAGACAGGACGTCGGCCCTGTCCAGCGATACCTCGAAATCCTTCCCCTCGAACACGACCGTCTCGCCGTCAACCCGGCACTGGGAAACATCCCGGTCTTGAACCAGGTCACGGACCTTCCGCACATCCAGAACGCCTTCGCAGGGAACGCCGATAATCAGCACATCCTCACGCTTGACCTGACCCTCGGCCAGGTACTGAACTACCGCCCGGCCGTCGCAGCCCTTGGCCACGATTCCAATCCTCTCGCCCCGGGCCCGGTTTTGCTTCCGCAGGTACTGAGCCAGGTTATTGCCGCAGGTGACGTCGAAGACGAGGCCATCTGCATCCGCCTCGTTTTCGACAATGACCGGCGCTGACCGAAACGCCGTGCTTCCCCGGGCATACCCGATCACACGGCTGACTTCTTTCTCCCTGAGCAGTTCCTTCACCTTTTCCCTCAGTAACTGCTCTACGTTCGCCATGTCACACCTGTGTATCCGAAGACTCAAGCGCCTTCACAAGTTTCCCGGCAGGACCGAGCTTCTTCACGTCCTCGGTGACTTTGGTAATAACCTGGGCGAATTTCTCGCCTTCGCCGGCCGACACCCAGGAGAATTGAACCCGTCCCGGCTCCAGGCCCATGAATTCCATAAGCGTCTTCAACACGGCGAACTTCCTGCGGGCCACGTAATTGCCCGAGATGTAGTGGCAGTCGCCGGGGTGGCAACCCGAAACCAGGACTCCGTCAAACCCGTTCTGCAGACTCTTGAGAATGAATAACGGGTTCACCCTTCCGGAGCAGGGAACCCTGACAACCCTGACATTGGGAGGGTACTGAATCCTTGAAACCCCGGCAAGGTCGGCCCCGGCGTAGGAACACCAGTTGCACAGGAAAGCCAGTATCTTGGGTTGCCAGTCGCTCATATCGCTATTGCGCTGACCGCCTCGAAAATCTGGTCGTCGGTGAAGCCCTTCAGGTTGACGGCACCGGACCGGCAGGATGCTGCACAGGCGCCGCACCCCTTGCACAGGGCTTCGTTCACCTCGGCGACCGTTCTTACGACCTTCGACGGCATCAGCTCGTCCTTCAATTCGATTGCGGCATAGGCGCAGGCCTGGACGCAGACGCCACAACCGGTGCAACGGTCGGGGTTGACCCAGGATACGGTACCTTCTACCTCGATGGTCTTTCTGCTCAGCACTGACAGGGCCCTTGCCGCCGCGGCCTTTGCCTGGGCAATTGACTCCTCGATGTTCTTCGGGGAGTGGGCCAGCCCGCACATGTAGACCCCGTCGGTCGCGAAGTCAACCGGCCGGAGCTTCATGTGGGCTTCGAGGAAAAAGCCCTCTTTGTTCAGTGGCACCTTGAGCATCTTTGCCAGAACTTCGTTCTCCTGCGGGGCATCCATCGCCGCCGAAAGCACAACCAGGTCCGCGTCCATGACGACCTTCTTGTCGAGCAGGAAATCCGTCAGCTTGACTTTCAACCGGCTGTCCGGGTCGTTCGGGTCGCCGGGTTCGAGTTCGGGCTTGTGGTCAGGGTCATACCTTTCGAATATCACTCCGAGGTCCCGCGCCTTGCCGTAGTACTTCTCGTTCAGACCGTAGGTCCTCAGGTCCCGGTACAGCACGTACACCTCGGTGCCGGGATGCCGTTTCTTGATAAGCGCGGCGTTCTTCACCGCCTGGCCGCAGCACACCCGACTGCAGTAAAGCCGTTCCTTTTCCCTGGAACCGACACACTGAATCATGACCACGTTTTTGTATCGCGGCAGATCGCCAATCCGTTTCTCCAGTTCAAGCTGGGTAATCACCCGTTTGTTCTTCCCGTAGAAATACTCGTCGGGTCGCGACTCCCGGGCCCCGGTGGCAACGACCACAACGCCATGTTCATACTCGACTTTGGATTCCGGGTCCCGGACTTCGAAGGTGGTCTTGTAATGCCCGATGTAGCCTTCGATGCTCTGCAGCCTGACATTCCGGTGAACCGTAATGAGTTCGTTTTCTTCCACTCGGTTGATGGTCCGGTGCAGGAATTCTGCCGGGTCCGGGCCGCCCAGCGTGCTGTGGATGCCGGCCACGTTCCCGCCGAGTTCGCCTTCCTTCTCCAGCAGGCAGACTTCGTACCCGGCGTCGGCGATTGCCAGCGCCGCGGTCATGCCCGCCAGCCCGCCGCCGACCACGAGCGCCTTCGGGTTGATTTCAATCGGCAGTCTCCGCAGCGGCACCAGGTTCCTCGCCTTGGCAATGCCCATTTCCACCAGGTCCATGACCTTGGCGGTTGCCGGTCCGGGTTCGTGCATGTGCGCCCAACTGCACTGGTCCCGGATATTCGCCATCTCGAACAGGTACTCATTCAGGCCGGCTTCTTTGAGCGTTTCCCGGAACAGCGGCTCGTGGGTCCGTGGCGTGCATGCGGCCACGAGGACCCGGTTCAGGTTGTGCTCCCGGACCCGGTTCTTGATCGTATTCAGGCAATCCTGGGAACACGCGTACATCACGTCTTCGGTGCACTCGACATTGGGCAGGGTTGCGGCAAACCCGGCGACTTTCTTGACGTCCACCACGCCGGCGATGTTGATCCCGCAGTGACAGACAAACACCCCGATGCGCGGCCGCTCGCCCACAACGTTCTTCTCTTCGGGAAACGTCTTCTTTGATACCTTGTCCTGCCTTTCGAGCGCCAGGAGGCCCGCGCAGCCGGCCGCGGCCCCGGAAGCCGACGTCACCGACTCCGGGATGTCTTTGGGCCCGTTCGCGGCGCCGCAGGCGAATATGCCCGGTCTCGTGGTGTTGAGCGGCTCGAACGGGACCGCCCGGCAGAACCCGTACTCATCCAGCTTGATGTCGGCCTTGTCCGACAGCTCGACCATGCCCCGGCGTGACTCCAGGCCGACCGAAAGCACAACCAGGTCGAAAGTCTCACTGTCCCGCTTACCGTACTCCCCGGTGAAATCGAGCATCAGGTTGCCGTCGTCGGCCGGCACGACGCGGGCGACCCGCGCCCTGGTGAACTTGACGCCGAACTGCGACTTGGCCCGCTCGTAGTACTTGTCGAAGTCCTTGCCGAACGCCCTGATGTCCATGAAGAAGATAGTCGGTTCGAGTTCCTTGCTGTGCTCTTTCGCAATGACCGCCTCTTTTATCGCGTACATGCAGCAGACCGAACTGCAGTAGTCGTGCTTCCGTTCGACGTCCCTTGAACCGACGCACTGGATAAAAGCGACCTTGCGCGGCTCCTTGCCGTCCGACGGCCGCACGACGTGCCCCTTCATTGGCCCGCTGGCCGAGAGCATCCGCTCAAACTCGATCGAGGTCACCACGTTCGGGTATGCCTTGTACCCGTACTCGCCGTACCCGACCGGGTCGTGCGGGTCAATGCCGGTTGCCAGGATCACCGCGCCGCAATTCAAGTCCACGAACCGGTCCTGGTCCTGGAAGTTGATTGCCTTCGCCGCGCAGGCTTTCTCGCACAGCCGGCACACGCTCTTGGTGAGATACAGGCAATGGGCCGCGTCAATGACGTAGTTCGACGGGATGCTCTGGGCGAAATACCGGTATATTGCCTTTCGCTGCCTGAGTTCCATGTCGAACTCGTCAACGACCTTGACCGGGCACTTATCGGCGCACAGCCCGCAACCGACGCACCGGACCGGGTCAACGTAGCGGGCACGCTCCCTTATCCGGCACGTGAAATCGCCGGCCTTACCTTCAACCGAAACCAGCGACGAGCAGACGTGGAGCTTTATCCCGGGATGCCGCGCGCACTCGCTCATCTTCGGCGAGAGGATGCAGATTGAGCAGTCGTTGGTGGGAAACGTCTTATCCAGTTGGGGCATCCTGCCGCCGATTGACGGGGTTTCCTCCAGCAGATGGACCTCGGCCCCCATCTCCGCAAGGTCGAGCGCCGCCTGAATGCCGGCTATCCCGGCGCCGACCACGAGCACGGACTTGCTGGAGACCTCGTCGCTCAAACTCTCATCCTCTGTTCCTGCCGGTTCCGACCGCGTTCCGGTTCCGTCTTCCTGCTTCTGACTTCTCCGGAACTCACAGGTATATCTCCTGTTTCGCCGGGTTCGGTCCGGCATCGCTGACCGCATCGGAGAACTCGGTGACGACCTCCTGGAATCGCCCGCCCTCGGATGCGGACACCCACTTCAGACTGACCCGGTTCGTCTCAAGGCCCAGTTCATCGAACACCCGTTGAGTAACCGCAAACCGTCTTCTGGTGTAGTAGTTGCCGGTCTGGTAGTGACAGTCTCCGGGATGGCACCCGGCAACCAGGACCCCGTCCGCGCCGCCAAGAAACGCCTTGAGCACGAAAAGCGGGTCTACCCGGCTCGAACACATCACCCGGATGGAGACCATCGTCGCCGGCATTTTCAACCTCGACACCCCGGCAAGGTCGGCACCGGCATAGGAGCACCAATTGCAGAGGAAGCCTACTATGGTGGGCTGAAACTTCTCTGCCATGCTACGCTCCAATCTCCTTCAGTTCTTCCGCCTCGAAGGTGCTGGTCGGGATTTTCTCATCGACGTTTCTTCCCGCCACGTAGTTGAACATCCCCTGGACCCGGCCGGCCAGCCGGGTGAAAATGGACGCGACCGGGATGTTGACCGGGCACGCGTCCGAACACATGCCGCAGCCGACGCACGTCATGCTGACGTGGAGCATGCGGCCGACATGGTAGTAAATTGTCCCAACCGGCAGCCTCAAGCCGCCGCGCCGGTCCAGCTCCTCCACGGTCTCGTTCGGCTGCTGTGCCGCGTCGGCCGACTCGAACTGGCACATGTTGCAGTAGCATACCGGGCAGGCTTTGCTGCACGCGTGGCAGTTGACGCAGCGCCCGAACACCGAAATCAGACCGGAGAGGCCGAAGGTCTCGGGCGCGAATCGGCCGAAAACGGCCGGCTCCTGTCCGGCCCGTTCTTTGCCGAGTCGTTCCAGTACGCCGGAATCCAGCGCGCCTTCGCTCGATGGAACCAGGCCGTCAAGCAACTGCTCGCCCTTCTCGGTTCCAGCCAGCACCTCGGTCGTCTCTTTGCCGTCGTTGCCGACCAGCGCGAGCGTAACATCCGCCCCGGCCGGCACGAACTCCCTGCACACCCGGCACGTATCGCGCAGCCCGTCCCAGGTCGCGCCGGCCTGCAAGGTCTCCCGGTATTTCTCCAGCACCGGGGCCATTTCTCCGCGCATCGTCCTTGTCGGCACCACCCCGCCGCAGGTGAAACTGATGATAAACAGGTTGTCCAGCCGCGCCTGCTCCAGCTTGACCAGCTCGAACAGCGCCCGCAGTTCGCACGGCCGCAGGACGACGGCAATCGGTTCCGGCGAAGGCTCGAGCATTGTTAGCCGGGAGACCATCTTGCCGGCGTTCACCGGCATCAGCGGCACCGTAGGCGCGGCCCGGTCAAGCAGCCGGCGGTCGGTAATCAGCGTATGGGCGTACCTGCCCGGGGCTGTCTCCGCAAGCACAAAGGCTCCCCGGACCCGCCCGTGCTCCATTAGGAAACTCAGAAGCTTCCTCGCCGCTTCGTCCGGCGTCCCGGGAACTCGGAACCGCTTCACTCCGTACCTCCGGCATCTTCGAACACGTGCAGTTCGTCTTCCCGAAACGTCGTCATCGGCATCGTTTCTTCACGGCTGCGACCCGGCACGTAGCCGAACTCGTTCTGGACCTGGTCGCCGACGAATGCGAACAGCCGGCTGACCGGCACGTCCATCGGGCACGCGTCCTCGCACGCCCCGCACGCGACGCACGACAGCGCCATGTGGTACATCCGGCCGAGATGGAACTTCATCATCTCGCCCGGGAAACGGATGCCGCCCCGGTTCTTCGCCCGGGCAAGATAGTCCTCGGCCCTGAGCCGCACGCTGTCAGCCGAGTCGAACAGGCACTGCCGGCAGTAGCATATCGGGCAGACCCTCATGCAGTTGTGGCAATTGACGCAGTCGGCGAGAAGCTTCTCGAGTGCATCCGCCCCGGACGCCCGGCCCTTTATCTCCTGGAAAGCGCCGGCCCGGGCTGCCGCGCGGACCTTTGTCTCCGCATCCACCCCGGCCTGCCACTCCGACATATCCTCGTCTCCCGCGAGCCCGGCAGCGGCCAGCAGCCGCTCGCCCCGCTCGCTTTTGTGGAAGACAACGAGCTCGCCGGGCTTTCCCTCTAGCAAGCCGACGTGTATGTCGGACGCGACTTCCCGGTGGCTGAAGCCTACGCAGCTCCGGCAGTCCGGCCGCAGGCCGTCGTCCCGCTTTCCCTCAAGGACTTCCCCGAAACGGCGGTCGAACTCGTCCGGGTTTCCGATGTAGTCCCGCGTCGGGAACGCACCCGGGCAGTCTATCGTCAGAAGCAGCACGTTCTCAAGTTCCACCTGGTTCCGTTTAAACAGCTCGATGGCCGCCCGCGCTTCGCATGGCCGCAGCGCGCACAACATCCTGAGCCGGCTCCCACCGCCGCGACCCAGGCTGTGTAAGGAACGCGCGCCCTGCACCGGCAGTACCGGCGGCAGCGGGGTGGCCGTATCGAGCAACTGCGGGTCACGAATCAGCAGGTGGACAAAAGACTCTTTCGACGGGATGCGGCTCGGCACCATCACCGCGTTCACGTCCGCCGCCTTCAGCAGCGAGGCTATCAAGGACCGCAACGTGTCGTTCACGCCGCCCTGTACCGGCAGTCTCTTGCCCCTCATCTGAGCACCTGCGTTACTTCCTGGTCCAATTGCCTAGTTGTGAAATGACGGTGCTGGGCAACGCCCGACGGGCAGGCCGCGGCGCAATTCCCGCAGCCGCGGCAGAGCACCTCGTTCACGACCGCGACGTGATGCATCTCGTCGAGCGTCACCGCCCCGTAGGCGCAGGCAGCGACACAAAGGCCGCAGCCGACACACCGTTTCTCCGCCACTTCGGACGTTCTGGTTTCGAGCCGCAGTCGTCGGCCCGGAACCAGCGCCGAGAGCACTTTGCCCGCCGCGGCGCCGGCCTGGGTCGCCGCGTCAAGTGCGCTGGACGGACCACGGCAGCCGCCGACAACGAACACGCCCTCGGTTACCGTTCCGACCGGGTTCAACACCGGGTGCTCCGACTGGAAGAAGCCCTTCTCGTCAATGCCGATGTTGAACATCCGGGCGAACTCCGCGTTCGCCGGGTCGGCCGCCACGCCCGCCGCCAG
>CAZSUX010000026.1:0-15678 GCA_964610135.1 uncultured bacterium
CAGTTGCCGTGCCTTTTCGACATCCCACTTGTAGCGCCAGCCGGTCGAGCCGGTGCTGCCGCCGTTCTCGTGGGTTCGGGCTACGCGTCGTACCAAACCAGGGACATGACCGAAATCCTCCTGGGATTTCGGATCGTGTCCCGCAACCGTGTCACCAGGTAGCCTGCCGCACTTCGGCTCGGCCACGTAGAACGTATCCTGCATCTCGCGTGCCGGATGGTCCTGCGGTTGGAACAGGGCGTCGAAAACCCAGAAAGCAGTGTCGACTGTAGGTGATGCGACTTCTTCGAAGCCCATCTCAAAGAACGCCTGCCGGATTTCCTGAATCACCCGCTGCAGCGGGTGTTCCTTGCCCGGATACACCGGCGCGGCCGCGAGCCCCGGGTCGTACTTCCTGAAGACAACGTCACGCCACTTGCCTGATGCCAGGATTTCCGGGGTCAGTTGGTTAACTTCGATTGCCGGCTCAATTCCGCCGGCCTTGAGTGTGGCGCCCGCCTCGGTCAGCGACAACTTCCGGCTCACACGCTTCTTCCGCTTCAGCAGTTCATTCCGGCCCTTCAGCAGGTCAAGCGCCGCCTTGACGTCAGCACCTGCTGCCGCCAGTTCGGATTCCGTGGCCTGTCCCAGTTCCGCGAGCTTCTCCACGAACGACTCGTCCGCGCCCTTCGTGTTGAGTGCGGCCTCCCCGCTAGGACCCACGGCCAGCACGCCGGCGTCGCGAGTACACCAGCCCTTGCGGGTCAGCCACTTGATTTCAGCCCGGACGTCGTCCTTGCCGAGCAGCTTGGGAAGCTCCGATAGATTGGAGGCACCGCCCGCTGTCTTCAGTGCAGCCAGTGCCTTCCGCTCCGGGAAGCCGCCGGCTGCAGCCTTGCCGTCGTCGGTCAGGGAGAACTCCTCCTGCGAGTCCTCGGCAATCGTGACCAGCCCGCGCTGCGCGAGCAGCGTTGCGCCGGCCATCACGAGCGACTGGTCGACGCCGGTCTGCTTCACGATATCCGCGACCGCAAGCGACTCGCCCGCAGCGAGCGCGGCTAGGATGCGGTATTCAATTTCCGGGAGGCGAATCATTCCCGTTTCAATATGCCAGAATCCGAGGGAAAGTCAAGGAGTGCCAGCACCGGCCGCTACTTCGCGGCCGGTCGAGCCTGGATGTCCAGCAGCACTGCAAGTGCCGCCGCTCGTACCGCAAGCGACGAGTCAGCGAGTGCGGCGGAAGCTGTGTGCTCCGCCGGACGCAACCGAGTGAGCGCCACAAGCGCCGTCGCGCGAACGTATGGTTCACTATCGTGCAGAAGGCGCTCGAGCACCGGCACCGCCCGGGCATCGCCCAGCTCGCCCAAGGCGTACGCGACGTGCACTCGAACGAGGTCTGACTTGTCAAAAGCGACTGCGACAAGCGTGTCGAGGTACGCGTCTGCCTTCAGGTCGCCCAGCGCACGAGCCGACATGCCCCGCGTGCAGTCCTCGTCCGAACGCAGTGCTTCGGCTAGAACCTGCAACTGCTGCACCTCGCCCAGCCGCGCCAAGGTGGCCGCGGCTTCGACCTTCAGTATCTCGAGCTCGCCCCCCAGCTCTTTGCGAACCTGCGCACACATCTGCCTGTCACCAAGCGCTGCGCGCATGTTGATGAAGCACCAGATCACCCCGTCGTTACTCTCCAATTGCAGGATGCGGGTGAGGTCTAGCATCCTCCTGTCGCCCAACCGGATCGCTGACTTAAGCATCTCCCCCCGCACCATCGGGTCGTCATCGAGTACGGTCGATGCCAATGCGTAAACTGCATTATCGCGTCCGTAGCGTGGGATGGCGTAGACCGCAGCGCGACGAATCACCGGGTTGTGGTCGCACAATGCGGACTCGACAAACCCGTAAGCGGGCGCAACAGCGAGCTCGCCACATGCTCTGATGGTGGCGGCAACGCAGACCACGTCTGCGTCCTTCATGGCTGCTTCGAGCACACCCATCAACATGGCTGAATCGTGAGCCCCGATGAGGCTGTCGTGCAGTCGCAAGGCGTCGGTCGCGTCGCGCAGGCGTCGTTCGGCAGAATACAGTCGAACCCGCAGCGCCAGCACAGCAGTGTCGTTGGGGCAGCGACGCGATAGCGCACTAACAACATCACGGGCGGAATCGTACTTCGCAGCGTCAAGAAGCCGGGCAGCGGACTTGCGCTGCGCTGTGACGTCTGGTGAGCAGCCGATGCTCAGGGTGAGCAGCAATAGACAGCAGCCCGCCAATAGTGGGTTCATCAGATGTCGACGATTCTCATGAAGTCCTCCAGCTCTCGGTAGTGACGCTTGAAGATCTCCACGTTTGCCGGCGGGACGGCGTTCGCGACATCTTGGATCTGTTTGAGGCGCTTGCGCATTGCACTCGCCATGGCCTTGGTCGTCTGCGACCGTATTATGCGCTGCTGCTGTTCCATGCCTCCCTCCTCCTCCAGGCCGACCGCCCAGGCGCAGGCCGAGAGTCGGTACAGCATCGCTCTGAAGAACGGCCAGTCGCTGCCGTTGGCAGCAAGGACGCTGTCCACGCCATCGGTGTTCCCTATCCACTCGATTCCGTTGGCTAGTACCTTCGCCATGTCGTCCCGCATCCGGAGCTTCTCAGTCGAGCCGCTTCCATGTAGGTCCATGTACTCGATCATGGCAGGAAGCGCTTTCACGAACCGGGTGACGTCCGTCTCGGTCAGCGGCGCGAACGCCTCGCCGGGCACCCCAGCCACTGACTTGGGAGCGGACCTACTCCCGCAGGCGAGACACATCAGCGTGACCGCAACAACGGTCAGCCTCAACGACTTGGTCACTTGTCCTCCCCTTTCTTGCTCTTCTCATAGTGCTCGATCTCTTGGATTGCCTGTCGCATCTCCTCTGCCAGCTCTTCTGCTGAACCTGCCGTTTGAGTACGGTCGGCCCGATGCAACAGGATGGCCGCCGTGTCCAGCAGCAATACCGCTGAGCGCAGGCCAGGCAGGTCTCTGGCATCGACTGCCTGGTTGGCGTGAAGCTGGGCCTGGTGATAGAGAATAAGCCCCTCGTCAAACACCAGGCCATGCTCTTGCGCCTGGCTTCGAGCCCGCTGGAACAAGCTGTCAGCTCGTTTCTCGTACTTGGGGTCGCGGAAGTAGGCCACGGCCCCGTCAGTCAACACGGACACCGCCTGATTGTACTTGCCGCTGTCCAAGAGTATTCGATACGCGCTGTCGTAGCACGCAGCCGTCGACTCAAGGTCCGCCTCATGATTGTACTCACGAGAATCATAGGCCCGGTCCGAGTAGACTGTGCCCATGTTCTGAAAGGCAGCCGCCATCCGGATTCCGAGCCGGTGCTGCCGGGCCAGTTCCAGTGCGGACCGGAAGAAGTACATTGCCGAGTCGTACTCCTTCAGGTCCCGCAGCTTGCATCCGCGCAGGTTCAGGTTCTTGACATCGAAGCTGGAATGGTCAACGGGTGCGTGACTGGTCTTCTTGGGGAGAGTGTCGGCTGTAATCCGCGGTTCCCGGCCGCAGAAGACAACCAGCAATCCGAACAGGACAAGGACTACCGCGATTCTCGACTGTTTCATGGGAGCCTCCGTTCAAAACCGTGAAGACTGCCAACCGACATCGTGGAAGTATGCCGAAAGGAAGTGTTCTGTCAAGCCGAGGTCGAGCTGCGAGCTGTCGAGGTCACGACGGGGCTTGAAATCGGCAGAGACGGGTCTAGGCTTGGGCAGGACTAGCCAATGAAGGCGATGCTGAATATCCGCACCGGGCGCTTGGAAGATACGCCCCTTGAGTTCCGAGACGTGCCGCAACCGGAGCCGGGCCAAGGCGAGATACTCCTCAAGGTCTCGGCCTGCGGGGTCTGCCACACGGAGCTCGATGAAATCGAGGGGCGCACTCCGCCTCCCAAGCTGCCGATGATTCTCGGACACCAGGTTGTCGGCACGGTTGCGGCAGTTGGCCCATCGGACTTGGGACACGATCCGGAATCGCAGAAGGGGGACAGTCCCCGGCGCTCGAAGCGCCGCAATCCGGTACAGTCCCCACGATTCCGGTCATGTCCCGCGTCCCCGCGATTCTGTACCGGTGACAGAGTGGGCGTGGCGTGGATATTCTCGGCCTGCGGCAAGTGCGAGCACTGCCGCAGCGGGCAGGAGAACCTCTGCCCCGACTTCAAGGCCACGGGCCGTGACGCGAACGGCGGCTATGCCGAGTACATGACTGTGCCCGCGGCCTTCGTGTACCTGATACCGGACGCGTTCACCGATACAGAAGCTGCGCCGCTACTGTGCGCGGGAGCAGTAGGGTATCGCTCGTTACGGCTGGCCGGATGGGGCTTGGGACACGAGCCGGAATCGCAGAAGGGGACAGTCCCCGGCGCTCGAAGCGCCGCAATCCGGTACAGTCCCCACGATTCCGGTTATGTCCCGCGCTCTACGCTCGGCTTGACCGGTTTCGGCGCGTCGGGCCATCTTGTGCTGAAGACGGTTCGGTATCAGTACCCCAAGACGCGCATCCACGTGTTCGCTCGCAGCAAAGAGGAGCAAGCCTTCGCCCGCGAGTTGGGCGCGACGTGGGCCGGCGACACGAACGACGAGGCGCCGGAACTAATGGATGCCATCATCGACACGACGCCAGTCTGGATGCCGATTGTCGCTGCGCTCCGGAACCTGAAGCCCGGTGGTAGGCTGGTCATCAACGCCATACGGAAGGAAGAGACGGACAAGCAGGCACTGCTAGGGTTCGACTACGCCAAGCACCTTTGGATGGAGAAAGAAGTGAAGAGCGTGGCCAATGTCACACGCGAAGACGTGAGCGAGTTCCTTGATCTGGCCGCGCGAATCCCAATTAAGCCCGAAGTGCAGGAATACCGGCTGGATGAGGCGAATCAGGCCCTACTCGAACTCAAGCAGCGCCACATCCGCGGCGCCAAGGTCCTGCGGTTAGGGTAGGTTCACATGGCTACCCGCGACCGCTGAGAAGCCGCCTGAGCCAGGCAGTCACGCCGTCAGCGAACGGCTCGAAGTAGGCAGCGCCGGGATACCGGTCCGCAGGCGCCATGCTCACGCCGACCGCTGCCGCCTGTGGCTCAATCTCGGCCCGAATGTCTCGGGCTAGGGACGACGCCATGTACCTGTCACCGGCCGGCACTCTGCCCAGCGACTTGTCCAATCGGTCGAGCGCCAGGTAGGTCGCTGCCCAGTTGTGCCATTCCGTCTGTTCCCTTGCCTCTGCCGCCATGGCCGGAACCGCTTCCGGCACCAGCGAGTGGCCGCCGGGCACCCTTCGCACGACGCCGGCCGCGCCCCACCGGTCGAGGACATCGTAGACCCGCCTTTGGTCCACGTAGATCGCGCGGGCAATCGAGGACGAGTTGCCGTCCTTGTGGAACAGCAGGTAGCCGAAGACGTCGGCGCGGACGTCCATACCCAGCAGGGCCCGGAGCCGGAGTTGCAGCAGCACCGGCTGGGTCACGACCGGTTCCGCGACCTTGGCCCGCCCGCGGGAACCCACGAGCGGCCCGGACGCCGACGTTGTCAGACCATCGCCGAACGCGCGACCGATGCGCCGGAGCCGCGCAGTGCTTACCCACTCACGGTTGAGCGCCAGCCATTCTTGGGCCAGCCTTGATAGCCGCGCGTCCTCCTGTCCGAGTGCCATCGTTGAGACGGCCAGCGCCTCAAGGTCGACCACCCATCGGCCTTCGGGCTCCACCTGTGCGGCAACGCCCAGCGCGCACCACTGCCGCCAGTGCAACTCCAGCCGCGACTCGCGGAGTTCGGCCCTAAACCTGTTCGACGACATCGCTGTAGCCATGGGTGCGCAGGAAGTCACTCAGGCTCTCCCGGAACGCTCCGGATACGTCCTGCGTGAGGGTCCATCGCGCGGCCGCGAGCATCTCGGCCCGGGTCGGCTTGAGCACTTCGAGGTCCTGAACGTGGTAGCTGTCCTGGTCGACCGCGGCGTACAGCTTCAGATGGACTTGGTCGTACCGGCCGGCGTAGTACACGGTGAGGCTGCTGCCGTAGCGCCGTCGCTCAACGCGGCTGCCAAACCCTTCCGGCAGACCCATGCCGACCTGTGGGGCGGGCCCGACGTTCAGCCAATCCGGAGGAAGGCCGAAGTCGCGCGCGACCTTCAGTGCCGCCGATGCGACCGGCTCGGGCAGCCGATCGAGCCGCTCGACAACGATACCGCCGGACGTGGGTCGAGCCAGTCCCAGCACGTCCACGTCACGTGTTGTTCTGTGCACAAGACCCAGGGCCGCCAGGGCCGAGCCGCCGCAGACGACGAGGCCGACTTGCGCTCCGCCGCCGAGGTCAAGCTGGCGGTCAAGAGCCGACAGCAATTCGATAAGGCGCGTGGAATCGAACTTAATGGTGGTATTTTAACTGCTATTTGTTAGTCTGTAAAGTACTAACTCAGCCTAGCAGCACCCACCCTCGGCTTGCGCTCGAACTGACTGACAACTGGCCGAAGCAGCAGGAATGCGACGACCACGGCCGGGGCCAGTGCGCCGAGGACCGACATCGCTAGCGCCATCGCGCCGGCATTGCGAGGGTCGAGTGCGCGGTAGAGGTTTTCGAACATCGGCATGACCCAGACGAAGACCGCGGCCGCGGCCGCCACATGCACCACGACCACGGTATACCAGCCCCACTTCTTCCGTCGCAGAAGCCCGATTGAGCCGACCAAGAGCGCGAGGCTGCCGACCGTCTGGATTCGATTCAGGAACGCCGTCTGCCGCATCAGGGCTTCGAACATCGCGAGGCTCGAACGGTCGACGGATGGACCGAGTTGGCTGAGCATCACCCGGGGGTCGGAGAGCGGCGCCAGCAAGATGCCGACGAGGCCGCTGACTATGGCCAACGCCGACTGGACGATGAGCAGCCACGCCGTGACTGTCAGCGCAATGCGCCAGCGCTTCGCGGAAGGGGTCGAGGACTCAAGGGGTCCAGGATTCGAGGGCTGCCGTGACGATCCTCCCGCGCCCGGGGTCGTATCCGTCGCCAGTTCCTAGCCCTTGGTCCCCAGCCCCTTCTTCTTGAGCATGTCGCTCAGCACCGCTTCGAGGTCGGGCTTGGACTTTTCCTGCAGCCGGTAGCTGACCCGCACGATGGGCTTGTTCACCGTGATGATGCGCGTCAGGTCAATCGGCGTGCCGGAGAGGACGATGTCGCAGTCGGCCGCGTTGATGGTTGTTTCCAGTTCCTTGAGCTGCTCGGCCGAGTAGCCCATTGCCGGCAGTACTTTCTGCAGGTGCTTGAACTCCTCCATGGTCTTCTTGAGGGAACCAACGACATACGGCCGCGGGTCGACCATTTCCTTCGCCCCGAACTGCTGCGCAGCGATCTTGCCCGCGCCGTAGCCCATGCCGCCGTGCGTCACGGTCGGGCCGTCCTCGACCACGAGCACGCGCTTGCCCTTGACCGCGGCCGGGTCAGCCACGGTAAGCGGCGAGTCGGCGTCGATGATGACCGCGTTCGGGTTCGCCTGCTTCACGTTCGCGCGAACCTTCTCGATGTCGGTGGGCTTGGCTGTGTCTTCTTTGTTGATGACCACGGCGTCGGCCGAGCGCAGATTAACCTCGCCCGGATGATAGCGCAGTTCGTGCCCGGGCCGCAGCGGGTCGACGATGACGATGAGGCAGTCCGGCTTGTAGAAAGCGATTTCGTTGTTGCCGCCGTCCCAGACGATGACGTCGGCCTCGGCCTCGGCGTGCTTGAGGATTTCCGCGTAGTCGCACCCGGCGTAGATGATCATGCCGTTGTCGATGTAGGGCTCGTATTCCTCGCGCTCCTCGATGGTCGCCTTCTGGTCGTCGAGGTCCTTGTACGTCTCAAACCGCTGCCAGACCTGCTTCTCGAGGTCACCGTAGGGCATCGGCTCGCGCACGGCAACGACTTTCAACCCTTTGCTCTTCAGGATCTCGTAGACGCGCCGCGAGGTCTGCGACTTGCCGCAACCGGTCCTTACGGCGCAGACGGCGGCAATCGGCTTGTTTGCCTGAATCTGGACGAACCGCGGCGAAATGAGCCGCCAGTTCGCCCCGGCCACGAGCACCTGGGATGCGAGGTTCATCAGGTAGACATGCGATACGTCCGAGTAGGCGAAGACGACCTCTTCCGCCGCGAGTTCCTTGATCAGGCCGGGCAGCTCGTGCTCGTACCGGGTCGGGATTCCGTTCGGGTAAAGCTTGCCGCAGAGGCTAGCCGGGTACGGCCGCAGGCCGCCGGTCGTCCCCAGGTTCTGTTCCTTGGCCATCGTGAACGCCACGACTTCGTACTCCGGGTTGTCGCGGAAGTAGGTGTTGAATACGTGGTAGTCCATCCCGATCGCGCCGACGATGATGACGCGCTTACGATTCGGCATTAGAACCTCTCCGTCATCGACTTCGCCTGCAGGAAGAGCAGCAGATAGTCCCTGCCCCCGGCCTTGGAGTCGGTGCCGGACATGTTGAACCCGCCGAACGGTTGCACGTCGACCAGTGCGCCGGTGCACTTGCGGTTGATGTACATGTTGCCAACCATGAACTCGCGCTTGGCACGATAGATCTTGTCGCGGTTGCGGGTATAGACGGCGCCGGTCAGGCCGTACTCGGTGCCGTTGGCAATCGCCAGCGCGTCCGAGTAGTTCCGCGCCTTGATGACCGCCAGCACCGGCCCGAAGATCTCCTCCTGGGCGATGCGGTCGCTGCGCTTGATGTCGGCGATGATCGTGGGCTGAATGAAGTAGCCCTGTTCCGGGCCGCGTTTTCCACCCAGCACCAGCCGACCTTCTTTCTTGCCGACGGCAATGTACTCCATGATGGAGTTGAACGCCTTCTCGTTGATGACCGGCCCGAGCCAGTTCTTCTGGTCTTCGACCGGGCCGACATGGTACTTCCTGGCCTGAACCACGAGCTTCTCGAGAAACTCGTCGTAGACCTTGGCGTCGACAATGACCCGCGAGCAGGCCGAGCACTTCTGTCCCTGGAACCCGAACGCGGCGATAGCCGTACCCAGGGCCGCCTCGTCCAAGTTGGCTTCCGAATCGACAATGATGCAGTCCTTGCCACCCATCTCGGCCACGACCCGCTTTATCCAGATCTGGCCCTTCTGTGTCTTCGCCGCCTTCTCGATGATGCCGAGGCCGACGGCCTTGGAGCCGGTGAACGAAATGAATCGCGTCTTCGGGTGCTCAACCAGGTAGTCGCCGACCGAACCGCCCGGCCCGGTCAGGAGGTTCACAACACCGGCCGGCATCCCGGCTTTCTCCAGCACGTCGACGAACAGCGCGGCGACCAGCGGCGCGTCCGACGAGGGCTTCAGGACCACGGTGTTGCCGGTAACCATGGCTGCGGTCGTCATCCCGGCCATGATGGCGCAGGGGAAGTTCCACGGCGGGATAACCACGCCGACTCCCAGCGGGATGTAGCGCACCTCGTTGCTTTCGCCCGGATAGGGAGTCACGCCTGCCGGTTGGTCATAGCGGATGGCCTCGCGGGCGTAGAACTCGAGGAAGTCCACCGCCTCAGCGAAGTCTGCGTCCGCCTCCAGCCAGTTTTTCCCCTCTTCAAGAATCATCGCGGCGTCGAACTCGAACCGACGCTGCTTCATCATCCGCGACGCACGCAGGACGATGCCGGCCCGCTCGATAGCGGGCATGTAGCGCCAGGTCTTGAACGCGGCGAGCGCGGCCTGCATCGTCTTTTCGGCTTCCTTCACCGTGGCCTTCTGGAACGTGCCGACCGGTTTCTTGTCCGACGGGTTGTAGGAAACGAACTGCTCTTTCGCCTTCAAGTGCTTGCCGCCGATGACGAGGTCATGGACCGTTGACGACTTCGCCTTCAGGTCAGCGAGCGCCTTCTTCATCGGCTCCTGGTTTTCGGGTCTTGAGAAATCCAGATACGGCTCATTGCTGAACTTCGGTAGCATGATGCCTCCTGCAATAAGTAATTGTAAGGACTTACGTTATCGCAACGGCTATTATTGATTCCGGGCTGTGCTTCGAAAGCACGCGCGGCCGCCATGCAAGCGAGCGACCGCCGTTGCCGGGTTCACTCCGAGTGTCGTGGGTCACAGACCCCGACCCGTCCCAAGGATAGCTATTAGCCGGCCAAAGTCAAACTGGCGCAGGCGGAAGTTGGCCGTTAGCAGCTAGGAGTCGGGCGTCACAGAGTCGAAGGGTCTCCGCGGACGGCAATTCCACAGACGCACGGCAGACTCAGGCTCGGCTGCTGCGTTTCCGTTTTTCGTGGGTGGCGTGAATGACGATCACCGAGCCCAGAAGCAGCAGCGCAGTCCGGTCCGGCACGGTCGGCTCTATCCTCAGGCCGTAGGTGTCCCGAATCGCCCAGAACTTCTTGGACACGCTGCCGATGCTTCGGCCGTTCTCGACAATCTCATAGTTGAGCCCGAAGAAGTTGCCGTTGACATCGAACCGGCGCGTGCCGTCCGGGCTCTCGAACCAGTAGACGGGCCTGAGGGAGAAGAGTCTCCTCTTGAGCATACCGAGCAACGCGATTTCATCCGGTTCGCCTGAGGGGTTGCCGTCGAAGAACTTGTACGTGGGCCGCCAGGCCCAGAGCTTCTGCTGGACAATCAGCTCGACCTCGCCGGAAAGGTCGTACAGGCGGTAGAGCGTGCGGAGTGTGAGTATCTTCCGCTGGAAGTGGCCGACCGGTTCCTGTGTCGCTGGGTCCATCACGCCTACCTTGTCCCTGAAGGAGAACCACCGCTCGCGCATCAGGAACTCACGACGCTTCGCAAGGCTCATGAGGGGCGAGTGTAGCGCGTGCGAGACCCTCGGTCAAGTGGCCGTGGCGGGTCGCCGCGACGAACGCTGAAGTCCTGTCGCAGGTTTTCGTCCGCCAGCAGTCTACAGGTGGTGGTCTGGCACAGCCCAAGATACAATTCTCCCGTGGGGGGAGCGAACCGGAGACTGCCTGGAGGGTAGCTATCGAGGAAGGAAAAGGTTGAGGCAAAGGTTGAGGTTTAGGCCAAGGAATAGGCTGAGGTTTAGTTTGAGGTTTGGACCAAGGAATAGATTGAGGTCAAGGTTGAGGTCTAGACCGGCAATTGCGCAGAGTGATGAGTGAAGCAATGGGTGAAGGAGTCTTCCGAGCGGTCTTGCGAGTACTGACCGAAGCATTTGTCCGAGCCTATGAAAGTCCTCTTGAAGGACCTTTCCAGGGAACCTTCAAACGAGCTTTCAGGGGAGTCTTCAATGCAGCTTTGAGTTGCGAGTTTTGGGTGAGCTGTTACCAGTGGCGGGAAGGCAGACGGCGCTACTGGTCGGGGTATGCCGGGACTGACACGGAATCCGGGTGCGTCGCACGGTGCCAAAGGCTTGAGAACTGATCCTTGTGGGCGAGGATATAGTAGACAATCGCGCCGGCGATGGCCAGGGCTATGACAAACACCAGACACGAGCCGTAAGGGTTGGGCTTGCGGTATTTCGGCTCCGTCTTGCGGCCATACTCAAGTACCTTGCGCGCGCGCTTCGCGTCGTGCTTCGGTATTTGCGGCTTGCGTGCCATGGTTCAGCTACCTGCCACCCTCGGGTTTCCGTGATACCGCCAGAGCACATCAACGCCAGCCCCTGTTTCGATGACACCGGTCGGTTCATGATCGTCCGGCTCCACGACCAGGGTGGCCACGTACGCGCTTCTTCGCCACGCGGGCCGGGCCAGCCGGACCACGCCCAGCGGCGCCGCCTCCAGCGCGAGGGCGAGAAACAACGGCCGTGCATCCGGCACGCCAGATTGTCGCCTCAACCGCCCCGCTTGTCAACAGCCGAACGGACGGAATCGAGGGCTAGCGTCTTCCGGCATGCTGAGCGGCGAGGGGTTGCCTGGGTTGTTGACCCTCAGCTTCTCTGCCTCTTGACAAGTGGGCCGGTGATGTTTATATTCTTTTGGTCGCGGGCGACGCTTGCCCGAGCATACTGGAGACGACTAGGTACTAACCGAAGGAGACAAGATGCAGAAACTACTCGTTCTCACGCTGCTGCTCACGGCAGCAGTCCTGGCCGCGAGTTCGGTCGAGACTGGCCCGACCGAGCAGCAAGTTCCCCCGTGGCAACCCCTCTGGGATGGCCTCGTCCCGGCCGACCAGGGGCAGTCCGACGGCACCAGCAACGTCATCAAGAGCAGTGAGCCGAACTGGGCTCTCCAGGGCAGCGGCGGCTCGGGCACGCCGAGCGAGTTCGACGACCCGAACTGGCAGCAGCCGGCCCGCGACTGGGGCAATGACATCCTCGTCGGCGCGCCGGGGTACGAAAGCAGCGGACGGATATCGGTCGACAACGACGACGTGACCGACGACATCTACGTCTGTATGCTCCACCGGGATGCCGGCACAGCGGATACCGCGCATATCTGGCGCTCAACCGACGGCGGAATGACATGGCTGGACTTCCCACGGATAATCGGCAACTCGGGTTCGGTCGGCGACCTCACTGACGCACAGATACTCTGCGGGCACGGTCCCGGCGACACGACCTGGCTTTACATAGTCTCGGCCGCGAGCAACGCCGGTCTGCGCATCCGGCGCATGACCCCGGATGAATCGAAGTTCAAGTGGGTCACCATCGACACGAATACCACCGTCGTCCGCGTCGCCATCGACCGGAACATCGAGAACCCGGAGCACCTATTCTGTTTCTGGGAGCAGAGCGATGGCCGCATTCGGATAATGAGTTCGACCAACGCCGGCGAGACCTGGGCGAATCCCGTACTCGTCTCCACCGGCCGCCGCGGAGCCAGCCTCGCCGCCGGCGGAGACGGCTACGGCTATGTCGCCTACATGGACGACTCCGACTCGACCTACATACGGATAGGCCGGTTCAAGAACAACCTCGTCACGCCGGACTGGGATTTCGTCAATGTGGACACGGGCTACAACCACCGGTTCCGCGAAGTCGCCATAGCCGCTGACCGGACCACACCGGGTAACAGCCAGGTCGCCATCGCCTTGGCGACATACGAAGTCGGGAGCTCCAACGTCATCGGTCCACGCTACGCGTGGACCCTGAACGGTGGTACATCGTGGTCGTCGTCTTACTGGCCGGTGACGAACCAGGCGCGCGAAACCTGGGATGCCCGGATGCCGCGCATTCGGCGTCCCTACGACAGCCCCTCGTTCCGAGCCCTCGTCTCGATGCGCGAGGCGACAACGAACTGGGACACGATAGTCTACGCCCGGACTACGGCCGCCGACCCGACGCATTGGGTCGACCGCGGCGAACACAACGACCACCGCAACACCGGTGAGGTATCGCACGACGTCGGCTCCTCGGGCCTCACCGGCGGCGGGTTCATCGCTTATCGCGAATTCGGACTTGGCGATGTCTGGTTCGACGGCTACGACTTCACCGGAATCGGCTCGGGACCGACGCCGATGCAGCCGCGCCGGATGACCACGGTCTTCGCCGGCGAGGCGAAACTCATGCTTCCGAAGCGGGCACATGTGAGTGCGGCGGTCTACGACCAGGGTGGCAGGCTGGTGCGGGAACTCATCGACGGCACGCTGGAGGCGGGGCAACACCGGCTGGACCCGGGCGTCACCAGCGGAGTCTGCTTCCTGCGCGTAGCGGTCGACGGAAAGGTCGAGACGGCCAAGCTGGTGCGCTTGCAGTAGTCAGACACATGTAGCACGAAGCGGGGAGGGCGTCGTCCTCCCCGCTTCCACGTTACGTCCTGCCTTGTGTGGCAGGGTGAGCCTCTAGACAGCGCCCCCTCGGCACCGATGCCCTGGCGCACGGACCAGTCTCCTTGACATGCAGGCCATAGTCCATATATTCTATACGGATGAGGATGTGTCAGCACATAGCAGAGCATTCGTGCACGCGTTGTCCGCGCGTGAATACGAAAAGCAAGGAAGAAGATCGAGTCCAGCAACACAATCCAAAGGAGGTCCTACGAAACATAGAATGACCGTCATACTGGCAGTAGCACTCATGTGTGTCACGGCATGGGCCATCTCCGCTGATGGTGACGGCGCCCCGCCGACCCGGGCGGTGCGGGTTCCCGGCGATATCCCGCCCGGGTATCAGCCGCCGCCCGCGCCCGAGCCGACCCAAGGCGAGCCGCCACAGCTCGTCGAAGTGACGGACCGAGAAGAGCCGTCGGAACCCAAGCCGCTTTGGGGTCCGGATGCCACCGTCTACAGCGGCAACATCAAGTGGCTGTCTGACCAGAAGTCCGAACGGATGATTGCGTATGACCAGACCACGGACGGCATACTCTTCGCGGCATTCACCGTTCCCAATGGCGACACCGCCCACATCTACCGCTCGACCGACGGCGGCAACAACTGGGCCTACTGGAACGGCATTCGCCATGCAGGCAATGTCCTGACCTCGCTCGAGCTTGTCGTGGCCGAAGGTGACTCGAGCTTCGTCTTCTTCTTCGTCAAGAGCTCGGCCGGCAACGGCGACATCTACGTCGGCCGGTGGAATCTGGCCGGCACATCGGCCGACATCTTCAATGTGAAGGTGGACTCCGATACGATCGCGAACCTCTCCGCGTGCCGGGACATCGAGAACCCGTACTACCTCTACGTCACCTACGAGATCCGGAACGGCATGTACAATATGGACCAGTTGCGCTCCACGGACTACGGCAAGACCTGGGCCAGCACCGGTGGGGGGATAGCCAACACCCAGACGCCTCCCAAGCCTGACGTCTGCTACGGCAACGGCGGCCACGTGTACGCGGTCTGCCGGGACTGGAGGCAGTCGAGCGTCGACTCGGTGTCGTTCCGCCTCAAGCACAGCACCGACCGCGGCGCGACCTGGGAGAACTCGACCCAGATCGGCACGCCGATAATCCCGGTGTACGACCCGGTCGTCGGCGCCAAACACGGTTCATCCGGCACCCTCTGGCTCGTCCACATGCGCGACATGGAGGCACACAATGGCATGGGCCTGGGCGTCGGCTACTACTATAGCACCAACAGCGGCACGAACTGGCTGTACGGTGGTGACGCCGGCATTGGCCACGGCGATACCGACAGCGACGAGCAGATGCCGAGCATCGCCTGCTCTTGGGGTTCGGG
Organism: uncultured bacterium; assembly: GCA_964610135.1. Classification (GTDB taxonomy): domain Bacteria; phylum Hydrothermota; class Tepidihabitantia; order Tepidihabitantales; family Tepidihabitantaceae; genus UBA2258. Next base: position 15,031 of record CAZSUX010000026.1, read on the forward strand.
CAATCCAACAGTGAGCTACACGGTGATTCCGGGCGAATCGATTATGTTCACCTGGTGCTCGGGCGACACCTACTGGACCACGCCCGAGAGGGTGAACGACCACCAAGGCACTGGTTTCTTCGCCTCACAGGCCGGCTGGAAGAGCGGCGGAGGCAACTGGTCGTCGGTGCTCTATGCGGGTTACACGGCCCTTGGTCTCTACTTCGACGCCTGGAGCCTGACCGGCATGGAGGAGGGCCGCCCGGTCGCAGAGAAACCGGCCGCTCTTACCGCCCGGCCCAGCCCGGCGTTTGACCGAGCGGTCATTGGTTACAACCTGCCCTTCGCGGGCCCGGTTCGCGTGTCGGTCTTGGACGTTGTCGGTCGTGAAGTCGCGGTTCTTGAGCGGGGCACGTTTGCCGCCGGGGCACAAAACGCCGCCTGGAACTGCGAGAAAGTGCCGGCTGGCGTCTACCTCATTCGGGTCGATACCAAGACCGGCTCGCAGACCGGTCGCCTCGTAGTCTCGCACTAGTTCAACGACCGAAACCACGAAGCAGGGCCATCCGGCCCTGCTTTCTTTCGTCCAGCTCAGTTCCTGTTCAGATGACCCCGGTTCCGGCATTGGAATCGGAGTTGGGTGAAGAGAAGCGGCTGCTTCGTTTCAGT
>CAZSUX010000027.1:0-15399 GCA_964610135.1 uncultured bacterium
GATAGACCCGATATTCGGAGGGGCAGGATTCCCGCCCCTCCGCGACAGGAGTGCTGTGAAAAAGCTTCTACTGCTGGTTCCGATGGTACTCTGCGCGCAAGTGCAAGTAGATACGGTCATCAGGTTTCCCTATTCGCCAGAGACCCGGTTGAGGACTGCCGCCTACCTCCCAGAGCTCAACAAGCTCTACGTCGCCAGCGAGCCCCTTGGCTACTACGTCGTTGATTGTTCAACGTATCAGGTGGTGGACTCTCTTTCGGCTGAGGTGTATAGTGGAGCTGAATACGCTTGGAACTGGCGCAGGCAGAAGCTCTACGCCCTCTCTCAAGGCTTAAGGGACAGCACGTTGGTCATTGACGCCGCAGCCGACACAATCATCCGCCGGCTGCACGTTTGCCGCTACATGCCATCACAGGTTTATCTGAGTGACGTCGACCTCTTGTTCAAGGCGGCAGTGGAGACCCTTTATGCGTTTGATGGCGTCACCGACTCGGTCGTGAGTCGGGTGACGCTCGGAGGGGTAAGCACGAACGCGTCATGGGACTCGGCCGGCCGGAAGCTCTACGTGGGGCAGGGGGGGACCAAGAAGCTCTATGTCTACGACTACGTCGCCGACTCGGTCTTGAAGGTGATTGACGTAGGTGGTGTGAGCGCGATGCAGCCCGACGCTCTGCTGTTCGACAACACCTACAACAAGGCCTACTTGGCGCCTTTCCAGGCGGAGCCCGGACCTGCGAATGTGGGCATCATCGATACGGAACGCGATACACTGGTCGGCACCGTGCCCGTGCGAATCTGGGGCGGGCTATATGGCCAGGCAGCCTTGGACGAGCGGGACCACAAGGTCTATTTCGCCGATGACGATGCCGGCTCCAAGCCGGACACGCTGTGGGTCGTCGACTGCGCCACCGACTCGGTTCTGAGAAAGATCGATTACAGTCCAGGAGGGGGTACGTGGATCGTACGCTGGGTGCCGTGGAGCAACCGACTCTATCTCGTGACCGGCGGCTCTCTACCCAGTTGGTCAAGTTGCATAAAGGTGCTCGACTGCAACACCGACACGTTCATAGTGAAACAGATGCTGGTGAACAACGCGGGGATCCAAGATATACAACTCGACCCGATTCGCCAGCGCATATTCGTCATCGGGGTCGACACGTTTGACGTCTACGTTCTGAGTGAATCCGGGTACGGGGTCACGGAATCCAAGCCGTCGGGACCGCGTCCCTCCGGGCTGCAGGTTCAGATGATGCCGGGCTGGTTCGATGTTCGGTATTCCGTTACCTCACCATGTCGTGTGGACCTCTCCGTCTACGACCTGATGGGCCGAGAAGTCAGGAGACTCGTGGCCGAGCAACAAACTGCTGGTCCGCACTCCGTGGTCTGGAACAGCAGCGACCGCAACGGCGCCGCGGTGGCGCGAGGCGTGTACTTCATCCGTCTCGACACGCCGGGATTCCGGGCGGTGAAGAAGGCGGTAGTGACGAGGTAGGGCACCAAGAAGACAGAATGCAGTAGACGGTAGACAGGGAGGGGCGGGCTCTCGCCCGCCCCTGGTTTCACGGCGGGTAGCAGCCTTCCGTCAGCCTGCGGCTAGGGCGCCGGGGCGGGGACGCTGAAGACCTCGTAGCGGATTGCGGCAAGGACTTGCAGAAGGGGACACGTCCACGGAGCGACGCGAGGAACGCGTCGCGGATGTGTCCCCACCCCGAGCCTGCCACTTCTCAAGCAGCACCTGGGCTTCGCGCGCCAGCGTCGGGCCGGAGATTGGCCGGCCGTGGGAGAGACGGAAGAGCTGTCGGGCAAAGTCGAGGTAGAAGACGATGTACATCGTGTCGATGCCGCTGGCATCCAGCACCTGCTTCGCCTGCGTCTCCATCGAACTGAGTGCCACCATGGCCGCTTCGTAGCGCTCGGTCATGTCGGCGAAGATGCGGGAGGTCGTCTGTGCCGCGATGTCGGGCGAGAACTTGGCCTTCCAGCGAGAGACTCGGCGGGTTACGTCTGACATGTTCGGACTCGTTTCCGGCCATCCGGCCGGGGTTCTGGCTTTTCGAGCCTCAGGGGCGTGGATGCCGGTTGGCGCTCCACTGCTCCTCTCATATGTACATACGCTCGCCAAGTGCAAAACTGTCAGAAGAATCTCGCGCTCCGTGACATAAATCGTCGTCGCCCCTGGTCTGATGCCCTGAGTTCTACCCGGCACGCGGACCGGCAACAGGGGAGTCACTCCGGGAGTGACTCCGGGGTTGAGTTCCGAAATGAACGCGGCGACGAATGTGGCCGTGAACCAAGGAGTTAGCTTGGGTCTCAGTTACGCGGCGACGGTCGGGGTCGATGCAGCAGCCAATACCGCCGTGACTTAGACCTTCAGCGCTGTAACGAGTTCGGAATTGAGTTCGGCGGCCAGTTGCGCCACGATTCGCATCCTGATTCGCGCTTTCGGCCGTGAGTTGAGTTCGGCAGTCAGTCGCGGGCCGAATTGGCGGCTAAGTGTCCAAGTCAGGGCTCAAACAAACGCCGCAATCCTGGGTCGAGTTCCGTGACCCACTCTGCGGCCAAGGCCATCAAGGGTCGCCCCTTCTGCTGGTGCTGTAGTCCGCCTGCTTGCCTTCTACAGGTGGTGGTATGCTGGCCTCCGAACACAATTCTGCCGGGGAGTGGGCGGCCCAGGGACCGCCCACTGGGCAGCGTCTGCCGATACGTTGCGGGACACGACAAAGCCGTCGACCAAGTGAATCTCAAGACGAGCAACGAGCCGAGCGACGAAGTGTAGGACTTCAGGAACAACTGCTGGAACGACTTCTCGAACTTCTCGCGGCACAACTCGACGAACAGCTTGCTACTCACGTACAGATACAGGTCGCTGCTCAGGTGCAGACACACGTGCTGACGCAAGCGAGCACACGACTCAGATTACTTCTGCAGGTACTTCCTGACGGACTTCTCTGGGTACTTCGCCGCGAACATCAACGGGAAGTGCGAGTGCTTGATTCCACCGCTTCGTCGGCTACACTGAGAACAGATGAATGACGCATTCAGTGCAGGTCAAGGCCAAGGTCAAGGCTGAGATGGGAAATCCAACAACGTTGTCCTCTCTCAACCTCAACCTTGACCTTGACCTCTATCTTTACCTTTGCCTTTGCCTCTCCGGGGGCCACTAGTGCGGTGCCTGGTAACCGGTGCCGGAGGAATGCTCGGAACCGAGTTGGTTGAGTTCCTGCGTCGCCAGAAGGAGGAAGTCGTCGGCTGGGACCTGCCCAGGCACGACGTGACCGACGTCGAGAGGACGATCAATGGCATCCACGAGGTAGGGCCCGAAGTCATATTCCACCTCGCCGCCCGCACCGATGTTGACGGCTGCGAGGACGACGTGGCTGGGGCGACCAGCGTCAACTTCCAGGGAACCTGGGCGGTCGCGCTTGGTGCCGAGGAACTGCGCTGCAAGCTGCTCTACGTCTCTACCGACTATGTCTTCGACGGCCGTTCCGACAAGCCGTACCGCGAGGGCGACACGGCCAACCCGCTCTCGGTGTACGGGCGGACCAAACTGCTCGGGGAGAATGCCATCAAGCGAAGCTGCCACAGGCATTTCATCGTCAGGTCCAGCTGGCTTTATGGCAAGCACGGCCGGAACTTCGTTGACACTATACGCGAGAAGTCGGCCCAAATACCGAGAATCGAGGTAGTTAGCGACCAAGTCGGCTCGCCGACCTATGCGCGGGACCTGTGCCGGCCACTCTGGGATTTGGCCAGGTCGAAGTACTTCGGGACCTACCACCTGACCAACTCGGGCCAGTGTTCGTGGTTCGAGTTGGCAGCGGAGATAGTGAGGCTCACTGGCGCCCAGTGCGAGGTGGCGCCGATCGATACGGCGACCGCGGCTCGCCGGGCTCCGCGCCCGCCCTACTCAGTGCTAGAGAACCGCGAATTCAGGCGCAGGTTCGGCAAGGAGCTGAGGTCCTGGCAGGAGGCACTCAGGAGCTACATCACCGGGAATGACAAGGTCACAAGTCAGAATGACGAATAGAGGACCCCGGCTTGCGGCTGATTGCATCATCCTCGTTGGTGGCAAGGTGCTTCTCATTCACCGCCGCAATCCGCCGCACGGCTGGGCGCTGCCGGGCGGGTTTGTGGAGTACGGGGAGACCGTCGAAGACGCGGTACGGCGTGAGATGAAAGAGGAAACCGGTCTCGAACTGGAAGACCTCAGGCAGTTCCGCGTCTACTCAGACCCGGGCCGCGACCCGCGAGGACATACCGTGTCCGTGGTGTTTGCCGCCCGAGGAGTGGGGAAACCTGAGGCCGGGGATGATGCCGACCGCTACCGGCTGGTTGACTTGAGCGACGTTGTGGGAACGGGTACAGTCCCTGAAGGTACAGTCCCCATTTCCCTGGTCTTCGACCACGCGAAGATACTGAGAGACTTCAGAGAGAAAAGGACAAAGTAGTAGGGACTAAGGACAAAGCAACTAGGAAAGGACAAAGAGCCCGGTACTTTGTCCTTTGGCTTTTGTCCTTAGTACTTGGTGGACTAAGCTGGATACGCGTCGAGCTGCACCGCCCACTTGCGCAGTGCTTCCATGCGGGTCCGGTCGTCTTCCGACAGGACCAGCGGCCGCCCGCGGCAGTCGACGATAACGCCGACTAGGCCGCCTTCGACCTTGGCCTCGAGTGTCTTGCCGGCGCCGGCCCCGACATCGTATCCCCGCTCGGGATTGATGGTGGCCTGGGCGGATTCTCCGACGCCGAGCGGAATGATGCCGATGTTGCCGAACTCCACTCGAGCTTCCGACTCCTTGCCGTCGGCTTTGACTATCTTGACGTGGACGCACTTCGCGCCATCCTTGCCTCCGCCGACCGGGGCGATGCAGGTGCCGAGGTGGATGAGGCAATCCTTTTCGAAGACCTCGTAGGCGGCTTCCGGATGGACCTCGGTCAGCACGCCGAGGTGCGGCATCATGAAGATGGAGTCAACGGTCAGCCGCGTCACGCCCTCAGGCTGGAACGCGTCCATCGTCATCATTGCCGACTGGACGCGGCGCGGGGCGTGCGAAAGCGCGCCGCCTGACCCGACCACCAGACTCAGGTCCATCAGGCTAACCAGGGTCTCGCCCGTGCGCGATTGGGCGAATGCGTCGGAGATCGTCCGCTCCTGCTGCACGCCCTTGAGCCCCACGGCCATCGACATGTGGTGAAGCAGCGCGAGACGCAGGGCCTCACGGGCGATGGCCTGTTCGAGCTTCAGGTCTTCAAGGGTTGAAGGAATGGTGGTCGGGCGGATCATCTTGTTGCGGATGCGGTTTCGGACCTCAGCGGCGGACATCTCCATCGGCAGCCAGCGCATGATGTTCTTTTCGCCGGCCTCGGCCAGCACGTTGGAGATTGAGTATGACATGCCGAGGTTGGCGGACACCGTGCGGTTGAACACGCCCTCGAAGACACTGAACACGTCGGTCGTGGCGCCGCCGATATCGACTCCGAGCACGGCGATATTCTGGGATTTGCCGATGTTCTCAATCAAGAGCCCGACCGCGCCCGGCGTGGGCATGATCGGTACGTCGGTCCATTCCATCAGCTTCCCGTATCCCGGGGCATGGGCCATCACGTGTTCCATGAACAGGTCGTGGATCTTGTTGCGGGCCGGTCGTAGGTTCTCGCGCTCGAGAACCGGCCGGATGTTCTCGACTATCTCGAGGGCGCTCTTCTCCTTTAGGGTCTTGAGCACGAGCTCGCGGGCCTCGACGTTGCCGGCAAAGATGACCGGCAGGTTGTACCCGATTCCGAACCGGGGCTTGGGGTCGGCTGCCGCAATCAGCTCAGCCAGCTCGACCACGTGAGAGACGGTGCCGCCGTCGATGCCACCGGACAGGAGAATCATGTCCGGTCGCAGGGTGCGGATGCGCTCAATCTTCTCGTGGGGAAGGCGGCCGTCGTTCGAGGCGATGACGTCCATCACGATTGCCCCTGCACCGAGCGCCGCGCGTGCCGCGCTCTCGCCGCTCATCGTCAGCACGACCCCCGCGACCATCATCTGCAGGCCGCCGCCCGCCGAGGACGTCGAGATGTAAACGTCGGTGCCTTCCTTGTCATTCTTCTTCGGTTTGATGATGGTCTCGCCGTCGAGCAGCTTGACGCCGGAGAGTTCCTCAACCTCCATGACCGAGTTGAGGACGCCGCGGGTGACATCCTCGAAGGGCGCCTCGACCGTGGTCGGTGCCTCGCCGCGCGTGCTGAGTCTGAACTCGGTGCCTCGTTTCTCAATCAGGATGGCCTTGGTGGTGGTCGAGCCGCAGTCGGTAGCCAGTATCCGGGTTATCTTATCCTTTTCGATCACGTCTGCCATCCTCCAGTTCTTCTATCTTCCGAATCAGAGTCTCGACATTCGAGCGTTCTTCGAGCAGGGCCGCCACCTCGTCGTACTGGTGGAACGGGAAGAGCGAGGTTACTATCGGCTGGAAGAAGACCATCAGTTGCGATCCAACGAATGACAGCGGCTTGCCTGATTCCAGCATGACGATGGCCACCGGGGTCAACCTCAGGTCAACGATTTTCTGCGCAATCTTGGCCAGGACTTCATCGCGTCGCCCGATGGATACGTCTGAAGAGAACATCAGGACCTCGGCTGCCAGTTTACGTCGAGCTCGCGCGACGCCCGGGCCTCGTCCAGGCGGCGCACCGGCGTCGTCACCGGCGCCTGGCGCAGCATGTCAGGATTGGTCCTTGCTTCCTCGGCGATTTGCTTCATCGCGGCGATGAACCCGTCGAGCGACTCCCGTGACTCGGTTTCGGTCGGCTCAATCATCAGGGCCTCGGGTACAATCAGCGGGAAGTAGATGGTAGGTGCATGCATTCCGTAGTCGAGCAGACGCTTAGCTACGTCCAAGGTCTTTATGCCGTATTGCTTCAGATTCGTGCCTGAGAACACGACTTCATGCAGGCACCTTTCTTTGTAGGGCAGGTCGTACACGCCTTCAAGCCCGGCGCGGACATAGTTCGCGTTCAGCACAGCGGTTTCGGACGCGTCCTTGAGACCGACAGCTCCCAGCATACGAATGTAGGTGTAGGCGCGCACGAGAACCGCGAACTGGCCGTGGAAACCCATAACCCGGCCGATCGAATCGGGACGGTCATAGTCGAGGTAGTAGCAGGAGGATTCAAGGGGTCCAGGATTCGAGGATACCAGTGCGGCACTCGACCCCTTGACTCCATGATTCCTCGATTCCTTCTTTGCCACTACCGGCTTGGGCAGGAATGGTTCCAATGCCTTGGTCGCCGCGACCGGTCCCGAACCCGGGCCGCCGCCGCCGTGCGGGGTCGAGAACGTCTTGTGCAGATTGATGTGCATCAGGTCGAATCCGGCGTCAGCCGGCCGGTGGATGCCCATGTAGGCGTTCAGGTTCGCACCGTCCAGGTAGACGAGCGAGCCCTGCTTGTGCATGATGTCGCAGATTCGCCTGGCTTCGGGTTCGAAGATGCCGAGCGTATTGGGGTTGGTGACCATGAGGCAGGCGACGCAACTGGAGCAGGCCCGTTCCAGTTCATCCGGGTCGATTTCGCCCTTCGCGTTCGACTTGATCTGCACTGACTTGAAACCAGACAAAGTCACTGAGGCCGGGTTGGTCCCGTGGGCCGAGTCCGGCACCAGAACGACGTCTCGCTGCTCACCGCGCTTCTCGAAGTACTTCCGCACCATCATGATGCCGGTGAGTTCGCCGTGGGCGCCCGCCGCCGGTTCGAGTGTCACTGCATCGAACCCGGTGACTTGCTTGAGCATCTCGGCCAATTCGTACATCAGCTGCAGCGCGCCCTGGGTGAGCGTTTCGGGCTCCAGCGGATGCAGGCCGGTGAATCCGGAGAGGCGGGACGTCAGTTCGTTGACCTTGGGGTTGTACTTCATGGTACAGGAACCGAGCGGGTAGAACCCCTTGTCGACGTGGTGGTTCATGATCGACAGCCGGGCAAAGTGCCGGGCCACGTCGACCTCGCTCAGCTCCGGCAGGTCGTTGCCTTTCCGGGCCGTCTCGTCTGCGTCGACGGCCGGCACGTCGAGCGCGGGCAGAGACCATGCCTGCCGACCCGGGCTTGAGAGCTCGAACAGCGTCCTTTCAGGAGTGACGACTGACGAGTGTCGAGTGTCGAGTGCCCGGCCATTCGTCATTGGCCCCGGCGGCCCCTGTCTGACAGTACGGCGTTCGGAATTCGTCATTTCCTCTTGGGGCATCAGCGTTTCCTTGAGGCCATGAAGCGGGCGACCGAGCGGTCGTAGGTACGCTCAACCTCGGGAGTGAAGTAGCAGGCCGGGAGCTCGTCGCTTGCGCGATGGTAGGCGATGCACTCGCAGCACTTGCCCTTCCGAGAGCACGGCTCGTAAGTGCAGTTGCAGCCCTGCCGGTTTGCCTTGAGGTTGCACTCCATGGCTAGCTCGCGAACTCCTGCTTCAGGAATTGGCAGTACTTGTCCATCTCGGCCTTGGTGCGCTTCTCAGTCACGGCTACCAACAGGCGATTCTTCCACTCCGGGTAGAATCGCTCGAGTGCCACCCCGGCGAGGATGCCGTGCTTGATGCCTGCTTCGACAACGCGGCCAGCCGGAACCGGGGTCTGAACCACGAATTCCTTGAAGAATGGAGCAGAGGTCTCGGTCGCGAACCCTGGCACCTCGGCGATGCCGCGGGCAAGGTAGTGGGCCTTGGCCGTGCTCTGCCGGGCTACCTCGGCGATCCCGGTCCGGCCCATCGTCGCCATGTAGATACTCGCCGCGAGCGCGCAGAGTGCCTGGTTGGTGCAGATGTTGGACGTAGCGCGTTCGCGCCGGATGTGCTGCTCCCGGGTCTGAAGCGCGAGCACGAACCCGGTCTTGCCCTCGGTATCCGCAGTCCGGGCCACGATTCTCCCCGGCAGGTTGCGGATGTACTTCTTCTTCGCGCTCATCAGGCCGAGATAGGGCCCACCGAAGCTCAGCGGGATGCCGAGCGGCTGGCCTTCGCCGACGGCGATGTCGGCGTCATAGGCCCCGGGCGGCTCGAGTGCGCCCAGGGATATGGGGTCGGCTGAAACGACCAGCAGACCGCCCGCCTTGTGCGCTATCTCGCTTGCGCGACGAACCGGTTCCAGGTTGCCGAAGAAGTTCGGATGCTGGATGAGTAGCGCGGCCACATCAGCCGTGAACATCCTGGTCAGCGCGTCAATGTCAATCACGTTCCCGGACAGTGGTACGATTTCGATCGGGATATTCAGGCCATGCGCATAGGTTCTGACCACTTCGACGTGCGTGGGATTGACGCTGCCGGCAAGCAATATCCTGGGGCGGCGACTGATATCCCGGGCCATGTGCGTCGCCTCGGCCAGCGCCGAAGCGCAGTCGTACATTGAGGCGTTGGCCGCCTCCATGTCGTAGAGCCGGCAGACCAGCGACTGGAATTCGTAGATTGCCTGCAGCGTGCCCTGGCTGACCTCCGCCTGGTAGGGGGTGTAGGCGGTGTAGAACTCGGGGCGCGAGATGATGGTGTCGACGATTGCCGGGATATAGTGGTCGTACGCACCGCCGCCGGCAAAGCAGGTCAGTTGCCTGGTGCCGGTGTTCGCCGCCGAGAGTCGCGACAGCTCGGTGACTGCCTCAGGTTCTGAGAGAGATGTCGGCAGGTCAAGCAGCCGGTTCAGACGGATGCCGGCCGGTATGCCGGCGAACAACTCATCGACCGAGCCGACGCCGATGCGCTCCAGCATCAGCTTGCGGTCCTCGGCGGTGTGGGGAGTGTAGCGCACGCGCGATTTACGAGTTACGATTGACGACTGCCGATTGCCCGCGACACAGCCCGGGATTCGTCATTCGACAATTGTCACTCGACATTCCGTCTAGTGGTGTGCCGACTTGGCGGCCAGTTCGGCGTAGGCCGTGGCGTCGAGCAGGCCCTCAAGTTCGGCCGGTTCGGAGACCTTGATCTTGGCAATCCACCCGGTGCCGTACGGGTCCTTGTTCACTGCCGCCGGGGAATCCTTCAGCGCATCGTTGGCTTCGGTGACCTGTCCGGAGACGGGCGCGTACAGGTCGGAAACCGCCTTCACCGCCTCGATCGTGCCCAGCGGTTCATCACGCTTGATGGTCTTGCCGAGGGCGGTTATCTCGACGTACACGATATCCGACAACTCGCCCTGGGCGAAGTCGGTGATGCCGATGGTTGCGACGTCGCCGTCCAGCTTCACCCACTCATGGGTCTTGGCGTACTTCAGGTCGGAAGGGAAATCGGGCACTAGTCCTCCTTACTTGCGGGAGCCGTGCTTGTAAAACGGTGGTTTCACCACGAGCGCGGCCGCTCTGCGGCCGCGGATGTCAATCTGCAGTTCGGTGCCGGCCTTCCCAAACTGGCGCTTCACGTAACCCAGCGCGATGCCTCTGTTGAGGGAAGGCGAGAGCGTGCCGCTGGTTACATCCCCGACCGGCTGCCCATCGGCCAGAATCGGGTAGTGGGGCCGGGCGATCGAACGGTCTTGCATCTCAAGACAAACCAGCCGGCGCGCGGGTTTCTCAGCATTGACTTTCTTCAAGACGTCCGAACCGATGAAGCCCTCCGGCTTGTCCAGTGCCACGACCCAGCTCAGACCGGCCTCAATCGGGTTCGTCGTCTTGTCAATGTCATTGCCGTAGAGCGCCATCTTCATTTCCATCCGCAGAGTATCGCGCGCGCCCAGCCCGATGGGTTCGATGTCGAACTCCTTGCCGGCAGCGAAGATGGCGTCCCAGACTTTGAGGGCGCTTTCGGCCGGAAAGTAGGCCTCAAACCCGTCTTCGCCGGTGTAGCCGGTACGGGAGACGAGAGCCTTCACGCCGGCTACCTCGCAATGGGCCGCCCAGTAGAACCCGACTGGCGACAGTGGGATGGAACAGATCTTCTGCATCACCGCCTCGGCCTTCGGGCCCTGGATGGCAAGCTGGGCCTGCGCGTCGGTGATATTGTCCATCTGCACGTCGCCGGACAGGTGCTCGCGCAGCCAGTCCGTGTCCTTGGCATTGTTGGCGCCGTTTACAACCAGGAAGTACCGGTCGGGCAGCCGGTAGACCACGAGGTCGTCGACGATCCCGCCGTCCGGGTAGCACAGAACCGAGTACTGGGCCTGGTAGACCGCCAGCTTACCTGCGTCGTTGGTCGTCACCCGGTTGACGAAGGCGAGCGCGTCCTTGCCACGGACCTCGATCCGGCCCATGTGGGAGACGTCGAACACGCCGACCGTGGTCCGGACGCGGACGTGCTCCGGGATAATCCCGTGGAACTGGACCGGCAGGTCATACCCGGCAAAGTCGACCATCTTGCCGCCGGCAGCCAGATGTCGCTCGTGGAACGGAGTCAGTTTGAGCATGGGCGGCTATCTTATCAGAAGCGGGGTCATAGTCAAGAATGTGGGCGGACTTACGGCCCGTTCGGCCGCTACCCCAGAACCGATATTGAAGCCACGAGAGCACGAAAGATACGAAACGAACGGGTGCATAATGCCGCGAGTCTGCCTCACCCCGTTTTGGCCTCAGGGGCCCCTGTCTGACGGTGCGTGTCTTCGTGGCTATCCATCTCGGGTTCCGGCCATTAGGCTTGACTTGCCTGACGGCTTCGCTATGATACGCGACAGCTTCTAGACAAGATTTCAGGAGGACCCCTTGAAAGAGTACAGCGCGGAACGCATCCGCAATCTCGGTTTCTTCGGCCATGCCAGTTCGGGCAAGACCTCGCTCTGCGAGGCGTTGCTGCTCGCGATGAAGCAGAACACCCGACTCGGGTCAGTAGCCGAGGGGACGTCGCTGCTGGACTACGACGAGGATGAGGTCGGCCGCAAGATTTCCATCAACCTGTCGCTCGGCTACGGCGAGTGGAAGGACACCTTCGTGACCCTGGTCGACACCCCGGGCTACGCCGACTTCTTCGGCAGCGTCGTATCCGGCGTGCGCGCGGTCGACAACGGTATCGTCGTCGTCGACGCCTCCGCCGGGGTCGAGGTCGGGACCGAGATGGCCTGGCGTCGGCTCGACGAGGCCAAGCTGCCCCGGACGGTCTTTCTCAACAAGCTCACCAAGGAACACACTTCCTTCGATGCCACGGCCGAGGACCTGCGCAAGGCGTTCGGCACCCGGGTGACGCCGCTCTTTCTGCCCATCGGCAAGGAAGCGGGCCTGAAGGGCATCGTCGACCTGCTGAACGACAAGGCATACGCCTACGAGAACGGTGCCCGCAAGGAAGTCCCGGTGCCCGCCGACATGACTGAGACCATCAGCCGGTGGAAAGAGAGGCTGGTCGAGGCCGCGGCCGAGGTCGACGAATCGCTGATGGAGAAGTTCATCGAGGGCGGCAAGATTACGCCGGAGGAGATGCGCAGCGCAGTCAGGAAAGGCATCAAGGCCGGAGTCGTCTATCCGCTGGTCTGTGGCGACGCACTGGCCCAGGTCGGCGCCGATCTCCTGCTCGACCTCGCCGTCGACGTGCTGCCCGGGCCGCTCGACATGCCGCCGCGGGCTGCGACCAAGCCTGGATCAAGCGAAGCGCTCGAAGTCAAGCCGGAGGAGGATGGCCCGGTTTGCGTCTTCATATTCAAGACCGTCTCCGAGGCCCACGTCGGCGACATGAGCCTGGTTCGCGTCTTCCGCGGCAGGCTCGAAACCGGCGCCGTCCTGATGAACGCGACCAACGAGCGTGACGAGAAGATCAACCAGATGTACGTAGTGAAGGGCAAGGAGCGGGTCGAGGTCAACAAGCTGACCACCGGCATGGTCGGGGCATTAGTGAAGCTGAAGGAAACCCACACCGGCGACACGCTCTGCGACAAGCGCCAGCCCGCCAAGCTGCCGCCGATCGCCTTCCCCAGACCGTCAATCTCGGTCGCCATCGTGCCGCAGGCCAAGGGCGATGAAGAGCGGGTTTCCACCGGCCTTTCCCGGCTGCACGAAGAGGACCCGACCTTTTCGTACGAGTTCAACTCCGAAATCAGCCAGCAACTCATCAACGGCATGGGCGAACTTCACCTCGACGTCATCGTGGCCCGGCTCAAGCGCAGGTTCGACGTCCACGTCGACCTGATCAAGCCGCGCATCCCTTACCGCGAGACCATTTCCAAGAAGGCCGAGGCCCAGGGCCGGCACAAGAAACAGACCGGCGGCCGCGGCCAGTTCGGCGACTGCTGGCTGAGGCTTGAGCCGGTCGCACGCGGTGCCGGGTTCGAGTTCGTGAGCGCAATCAAGGGCGGTTCGATCCCGACCAAGTTCATCCCGCCGATTGAGAAGGGCATCGTTGAGATGATGCAGAAGGGCGTTCTCGCCGGGTACCACATGATGGACATTCGGGCCGTGGTCTTTGACGGCTCCTACCACGACGTGGACTCATCCGACATCGCCTTCAAGCTCGCGGGCAGCCTTGCGTTCAAGAACTGCTGCGAGAAAGCCGGGCTGGTCCTGCTCGAACCGATCATGAACGTCGAGGTCACGGTCCCGGACCAGTTCACCGGCGAAGTGATGGGCGACCTGAATTCCCGCCGGGGCCGCATCATGGGCATGGAAGTGAAAGGTAACATGCAGGTCATCAAAGCCCAGGCTCCGCAGGCCGAAATGTACAAGTACTCCAACAGCCTCCGCTCGATGACGCAGGGCCGTGGGTTTTTCACGATCGAATTCTCGCACTACGAGGAAACCCCGCGCGACGCTGCCCAGAAAGTGATTGACGAGGCCAAGCGCGAAAAAGAAGCCGCGCAGAAGTAGCACGTCGTTCAAGACATCTGCCGGCCGGGCGCGAGGCCCGGCCGGTCCGCTTTGATACGGATTTGGCTGCTGTCCCGTTTCGGTGTAGCCGTCCTGGTGCAATAACCGAGTTCGTCATTTCCTCATCGTTGACTGAAAGCCGGCCGTGGATAGACTGGTACGTTGGTCCACTTCCTCGGGCAGACCTTCAATACGACGACCTTCTGGGTCGTCGTGGCTGCCTGCGGTGTCCTGCTCGCGGGCAGCATCGCCCTCATCCTCTACAACCTTAGTCCCAGCCGGCGGTGGGCGAGGCTGGTGGCGCGGAGTCGGGAAATGATGCGACGCGACATGGACCGCGTGGCGGAGTATCTCGACGGGCTGTCCCGGTCGGTAGCCGCGGTCAGGCAGCCGTTCGAACTCGGCCGTGCCGCCATGGCCAAGTGCGAATGGGACCAGGCAATCGGGCACTTCCGTGAAGCGATGATGCAGGCGCGGGGAGGCGAGATCGTCGCCCTCTTCAACCTGACCGGGGTATGTCAGTACACTCAAGGCAATCTGGACCAGGCGCTGGCGGACTTCGAGGAGTCGGCCCGGCTGGCAGAGCAGTTCCGGGACGTAAACGGGACGCCCCCGGCCCTCGGCAACATCGGTGTCATCTGGCACGACAAGGGCGACCTCGACAAGGCTCTCCAGTACAAGGAGGGAGCGCTGGAGAAAGCCCACGGACTCGGGGACCAGTGGGCCGAGGCGCTCTACCTCGGCAACATCGGGAACATCTGGCACGACAAAGGCGACCTCGACAAAGCGCTTGAGTACCACGAGCAGGCGCTGGAGCTTTCGAACGCCCTGGGGGACAAATGGGGCGTGGCCAGTGACCTGGGCAGAATCGGGAGTATCTACCGCGATAATGGCGGGCTGGACAAGGCGCTCCAATTCAAGCAGGAATCGCTGGCCATGGCCCGCAAGATCGGGTATCGGCTGGGCGCGGTCGAGAACCTGAGCGAAATCGCCAGCATCTACCACAGCGAAGGCAGGTTCGACAAGGCGCTCCTCTACGGCGAGAAATCGCTGGCGCTGGCCCGACAAACCGGGTACCGGGTGGGCGCGGCCACCGAATTGGGCAACGTCGGTCTCATCCTCAAAGACAAGAAGCAGTACGAACAGGCCGTACCGAAACTCGCGGAAGCCCTGACCATCCTGCTGGCCAGCGGAGTCGCCGACGGCCCGCGGCAGGTCCTGACCGGACTGGTCCGGTGCGAGAACAAGCTGGGGCGGAAGCGGGTGGAAGAGCTATCAAAGGAAGCCGGACTCGACGACCAGAGCGTTGCCGACATGCTCGACCGGATCGACCAGATGCACAGGATAAGGCCGGGACTGAAGCCCAAATGGTATTCCCGACCCCGTCCGGCCCGCAAATAGCCCTCTCCCGTCCCTCGGCCGGGAAGTCAAATCGGCGGGGTTTGGGGCGGGAGTTCGGTGCGGCAGGCAGTTGACATCCGTAACCGGAGGCCGATAATGACGTAGCGACGCCGGACGCGGCGGAGCACCCAATAGCCGCCGCCCGCGACCGAACGGCGTCAAGCGGGATGTTCATCGACCGGAGGCGATGAGATGATACGAATCAACGACCGTGGTTCGAACATTCGCAGTAACTCCCATGACAACCGGAACCTGAGGCTATTG
>CAZSUX010000028.1:0-15335 GCA_964610135.1 uncultured bacterium
TATGCGACCTACATCGACACGGCCGGAGAGTGGGTATCGTGCCACCCCTGCGTCATCGGCGGAGCCGTGTCTATCGGTGGCCGCAGCCCGTGTATCCGCGACCTGCTGCGAGCCTACGGCAGTTTCGAGCTGCTGCTCGGCTACTCGTTCACGCCCTGGGATGATTTCGTCACCCACCGCGGCAACCTGTTCGGCAGGAACCTGACCTACATCGCGTCAGGAGTCTGCGGCCTGGAGGTGTTCGCATCACGGCGCGTCGCGTACTTCCTGGAGGTTGGAGGCGGGTTCAAGGCCATCAAGGGAGACAAATCGAACCCATATGTGAAGACCTACTCCTGGCTGGGCAGCGGCGTGACCGGGCGCATGGGCGTGAGTCTGTACCTGTAGGACTTGCGATGGACACGCCCCGTGTTTCCGAGCGAAGTCGACACGCGGCGTGACAAGATGGTCAGGTTTCGTACATCGTGAGTTGGCCTCAGCGGCCCCTGTCCGACAGTGCGTCCATCGTCCATCATTGGAATCGGAACGGTAAGCCGTGAGCTGTAAGCTGAGGGCGGATCAACGGTCACCCGATTCGATGCCGGCGGTAAGGCGCGGCACAGCGGCATTCCAGATTGCAGATTGTAGATCGCAGATTGACCGAAGGGCCGGCACCGGATGGTGAGCGTGGTCGAGACGACGATGACAGCCGACAGCCTACGGCTGACAGCTTGTAGCTTACAGCTTACGGCCTTCAGCAGACGCCTGAACGGCCCAGCCAAATGTCACGCTTGACAAGGATGAACAAGCGCCGCATAATGGAGTTGATCATCCCATCGGGCAGTTCGCTGTTCCGGTGGTCCCGCGTCCCTCGGGGCGCGGATTTCTTTCGAGGAGGTAGCGGATGGCTCGCGTAGTCGTCTTCGTTGACGGGTTCAACGTCTATCACGCTCTGCAGCGGAACCGCTCATACCACAAGTACAAGTGGCTGGACTATGCCGCCCTGGCCCGATGCTATGTCGGCGGCAGCGATGTGCTTGAGAAGCTCTACCTGTTCACCGCTTTCGCCACATGGAATCCGGACAAGGTCAAGCGGCACCAAGCCTATATCCGGGCACTGCGGCAGCGTGGCGTTGAGGTCGTGTTGGGCAGGTTCAAGCGCAAGGACAAGACCTGCCGGCTGTGTCACCGGGAGTTCCAGACATTCGAGGAGAAGCTGACCGACGTGAATATCGCCATCCACATGTTCCGCGGCGCCTACCTCGATGAGTACGACAAGGCCATTCTCGTTTCCGCCGATACCGACATCATTCCGGCGATCCGCATGATACGCGGCCTCTTTCCGACCAAGCAGATCGGCGTCGTCGTGCCCATCGGTAGTTACGGCATGGAGCTAAAGCAGGAATGTGACTTCCACTTCCAAATGAAGGAAAGCCAGCTCGCCCGCAGCCTGCTGCCGGACGAGGTCGACGACTCGGTTCTCGGCAAGATACGACGGCCGGAGACGTGGAGGTAGCAAGGCATGACGTGGCAAGATGGGCGCATTCGCGGAGAGCGATGAGTACGGAACGATGAGTAGCGGGCACGACAGAATAGCAGGCTTGGTCGAGACGATGCTGAAGCTGCCCAAGGCCAAGACGCCGCATGAAGCAGAGGCACTTCAACGACAGATGGGGCGACCGACAAGCACGTGGGTACCTTAGTGTACGAACTACGTGGATTGACCGAGGACGAGATCCGAATCGTCGAGCGGGATCGACATGAGGGAACAGGAGACGTTGGAGGCGTCCCCACGTTTCCCATGTTCCGGATTTCCAGGACAAGGGAATCGTGATGGACAACGTCGTGGTGGAACCGATGACGGAGGAGTTCATCCTGTGGCGTTGCCTTCACGGCGGTCCGCTTTCGCATAATACCATTGACCAGTGGCCGCCCGACAGCCCTGTGTCTTGGGAACGCTATCGCAAACGGAACATTCCGCTTCTGACGAAGCTCACTCGGACTTATGGCGCCTGCGCCATCGTGGCGCGTGACGGCAGCCGCGTCGTGGGCCAGCTTCGTTTCTACCCCCGGGCGGTTCTGGACATGATCGCAAAGGGCTCCAACAACCTCTGCCTTCAGCAGGATTATCCCGCCGGCCCCGCGGACGACTTCGCCGACAGCGACTTCCCGCCGCACGCGCAAATCGAAGACAAGACGCTTGTGGTGCATTGTCTGATGACGGGAAGCCCCCAACAGAAGGAGAATCCCCTCCAGCGGAAGGGCCTCGGCTCGCGCATGGTCAGAACCCTGATCCAATGGGCCAAGGATAAAGGGTGGCATCGCATTGAGGCCGACTCTTTCGAGGACATTCCCATCATCTACGAAATCACGGGCAGCGCCGGGCATACCTTCTGGGAGAAACTGGGATTCTCCGTTGTTGAGCGTCATCCGCACCCGGCGTTGCGGGAGCCGGAGTTGAACTCGTTCGTCAAGACGCTCGTGGAACAGGCGAAGGCCGCCGGCATTTCTCCCGAACGGGCAAAGGACCAAATCGTCATGCGTCTGGATCTGATATGATTCGGAGGGGCCGGGGAGAATTAGGGACAGCCATCCTGTTTGATGACGGCGTCAAGACAGGGCATGGCAAGATGGGCGAGTCACACGGAGAACGATGAGCGCTGGATGGCGAACGCAGATAGGGAAGCGCGTTGCGCGGAACGATGAGTGCCGGGCATGACAGCTCACGACTTGCGGCCTACGGCTTGCGGCTCGGATGAAAACGAGATTCGTATGGTTGAGGGTGGACTGTTACGTCGTGCATGTCGAGCCATCTGAGGAACGTTCTTTGCTCAGGAAACATGGTGATGCCTACCGCAAGTGTATGAAAGGAACCCCTGGATGGATAGGGATACCGAGATCATAAGGAGGCAAGAATGTCCTTGGTTCCGGCTTTTGACATAGGTGTCTGGAATGCCTGGATTTTCATGGTTCTTCAATTGCTGACCTTCCCGCTCTTCTTTCGTGTCGCCAGAGACAGGGCGCCGGAAGCAGAAAGCCACAATGTTGCCGCCCTATCCAAGGTCAAGAAGACACTCCTTTACTCCTCGAAGATAATCTACATTCCAGCCTCTATCTACTCAATATTCCTGCCCCTCCAACTCGGCACGCTCTGGTTCTATGTCGGCCTGCCTATCACTTTGATAGGTTTTGTTGCCGGCGTCATAGTCATAGTGAGCTGGGCTAGCAGCCCGCGTGGCAAACCCGTCACTACCGGGTTGTATCGGTACTCAAGACACCCCATGTACGTAACCGCCTTTGTGTTCTTTTTGGGCGTGAGCATAGCCACTGCCTCGTGGGTCTTTCTGGTATTCACCGTTCTGCTGATAGCTGTTTCGTTCTACTACGCTTCTCTCGAAGAAAACAGCTGCCTTACCCAGTATGGGGAGGCCTACCGTGAATACATGAACAAGACCCCGAAGTACCTGTGAATGCCGGAGTCCCGACCCACCCTGAAAGCAACAAGCAGAGACTTACGAGGGGCACGGCCCCTATTTCCGCATGATGTCAAGTTGCATCATGACAAGACGCTCGAGCTGGTCGGGAATGGTACATCGCCGACCGCTTGTCTCCGGTCAACGGATTCGTGCATCGTGGCGTCCGAGAGTTCGCGGTATCCCGGTGACACCATAGGCGATTCCTGACGCGCCACGCTGATTTCCGATTGACGATTTCCGACTGCCGATTATCCGAGGCTGTGAGCCGCCAGCCGCAAGCTGTCAGCCCCTCTCCCCGCCCATTTGACACGACCCGCCCGCCCGCTACCATGTCCGAGATGGATTCTGAACCCTCGGCCTTGACGGATGGCGGATACGCGGGAGGTGTCCCCGCCGAAGATCAGGCCCGGAGCGAGTCACGATGAAAGAGAAACGTCCGAGGGCCAAGGAAGAAGTCTACAGCGAAATCGAGCGGCGGTGGCAGGTAGCGGCCCGGCCGAAGCCGAAGACGCATCCGGCAATCAACACGTTCCTCCTGGTCCTCATCTTCGCGGCGCTGTGCGCCGCGGTCTACCTGAACCGCGGGCGCATCGGCGCACTCTGGCAGCAGGTGACCGGCAAAGCGCCACCTTTGTGGGTCATGCCCGAGAAGCCGGAGCGCGAAGGTCCGGAAATCGAAGGCCGGGACTTCTAGCCGCGCGTGGAATCCGGGGACGCTCCGTATTCTGCCCGCGCATCTGGCTTCCCCGGCCCGGCCATTGCCATCGCCTTGACGCGAAAGGAACAGAGAAGAATACCACCGATGTCAGCGTCCCCGATATCCCACAGGGGGAGTTGATGATGGCGCGGAAGGGGAGGTCGGATGGGTCACCGTGAACTGAGGCCGCTCGGACCCGAACACGTCGAGCCGGCGGCCGAACTCCACGCCGGGATCTACCGCGCTGCGCGTGGGCGACAACCGGTCCTGCCGTCCCGGTACGAATACCCGGGCACCGTCGTGCCACTGCTCCGCAGGCTGGTCGAGAAGCGGCCGGGCATCGCCGCGTTCCGGGACGGCAGGCTGGTCGGCTACCTTGTGGCCGACGTGATTCCGGAGTGGCACGGCTGCCGCACCGCATTTGCGCCCTTCTGGGCGCACGCGGTAGCGGATGAACCGCGGGGCCGAATCATGGAAGACATGTACGCGGCCCTGTCGGTTCGCTGGGCAGCGGACGGCTGCACGACGCACCTGCTGTCCGTGCCGGCGGGTGACCGACAGGTGGTGGACGCGCTTTTCCATCTCGGCCACGGCACCGCCGTCATCGACGCGATGCGGTCTCTCGTCCCGGTGCAGACGACGGTATCGAGCGTCACTTTCCGCCGGGCCGGACTCGGCGACCGGGAAGCATGGCGCCGGCTCAGGCGCGGACTCCTGGAGTACATATCCGGGCCGCCGGTCTTTATGCACGTCCCTGCCGACAAGCCGGAGGAGTACTACGACCGATGGCTTGGTGACTCGGGACACGCGGTCTGGCTTGCCTGCCGCGACGACGAACCGGTGGCCCACATGCAGCTTTGCCGACTCGACGAAGATGTGGTAGTCACCGACGAACGGACCGCGGGTATCGAGGGCGCATTCACACTGCCCGCATTGCGCGGCAGCGGAATCGGAACCGCGCTTCTGAGCCGTTGCCTCGAGTGGGCGCGGGAACAGGGGTTCAAGCGGTGCGCGGTCGACTTCGAGGGTGAGAATGTGCTCGGCCGGAGGTTCTGGCTCCGGCACTTCGAACCGGTCCTGTACGCGCTCGCCCGGCGCATCGACCCGCGCGCCGTGAGTGGCGGCGCGCAGTCGCTGGCGGGGAGTCAGGGGACGCCCGCTTGATTCTTCCCGCGCGTTTGACTCTTACGGCCCGGATGCTACCATGTCCAAGATGGATTCTGAATCCTCGGCCTTGACGGAAACGGAATTGTGTCCCCGACCCTCCCTCGGGGCAACAATAGAATAGTGGTCAATGCTGAAATCCGGCGGACTGCTATGGGCGCGCCGTTGTGCCTTTTGGCCGGCGGAGTAGCCTTCAGCTTTCTGTTCGGGCTGGGCGACCGCGCCAGGACGGGCCGTTGCTTGAGCGCGCGCGACGTTCCCTGCGGGCAGACAACCAAGGGGTAGCGCACGGACACTCTCCTCGCGCTCGGGATAGTGCTCGTCGGCGGGTTCGCGGCCGGGGAGCTGGCCGCCAAGCTCGGGCTGCCCAAGGTGACCGGCTACATCGCGGGCGGCGTCCTGCTCAATCCCGGGTTGCTCGGATTCGTGCCGGCGCGGCTGCTGGACCAGACCGCGCCGGTGACGAATATGGCCTTGGCATTCATCACCTTTTCGGTCGGCGGCACGGTGTTCTTGCCGCGGGTTCGGAAATTGGGTCGTTCGATTGCTCTCATCACGCTATTCGAGGCCCAGTTCGCCTTCCTTGCGGTCGTCATCGGATTCGCCGCGCTGGCTCCGCTGCTGCTGCCTGGTACCGACCTGCACTGGTCCACGGCGGTACTGCCGATGAGCCTGCTTGCCGGCTCCCTCGCCTCGCCCACTGACCCGTCGGCGACCCTCGCGGTTGCACACGAGTACCGGGCGCGGGGCCCAGTCTCCTCCACTATCATGAGCGTGGCCGCGTTCGACGACGCACTCGGCATCATCAACTACAGCATCGCGGTGGCGGCCGCGGCCGCGTTGGCCCGGCAAACAGGTTTCCAGGTCGGCTCGTCGCTGCTGGCCCCGCTGCTGTCGATAGCCGGAGCTGCCGTGATCGGAGTGGCGTTCGGCTTCGTGCTGAACGGTACGACGCGGCTGTTCAGATGGGAGACCGAAGGAGCCATCATCGTGCCCATCCTGGGACTCCTCGCGGCTTGCTTCGGCGTGGCCCGGCTGGTGCGAGTGGACGAGCTGCTGGCAACGATGACGATGGGCATAATGGTCGTTAACACCAACCCGCGGCGCGTGCGGATATTCGGCGTGCTTGAGCGCTACACCGAACAGCTTGTCTTCGTGCTCTTCTTCACGCTCAGCGGCATGCACCTCAAATTCCCGGCGCTGTTTGCCGCCTTCGGGCTGGTGCTGCTCTTCGTTCTGCTGCGGGCGCTGGGCAAGTTCTCCGGTACTGCGCTGGGTGCGCTGCTCGGCCGGGCGCCATCCAAGGTGAGGAGGTACGCGGCGGGCGGACTGATTCCACAGGGCGGCATCGTCATCGGTCTTGCCTTGCTGATGAAACAGAACCCGGCTTTCGATGCGTTCTCAGACATCCTGATTAGCTTGGTAATCGGTACCGCGGTGATTCACGAACTGGTCGGGCCAATGCTCGCCAAGCGGGCACTCAAGAAGGCCGGCGAACTCGGCGGGCAGGAAGGTGAAGGAAACAGCGATGAATAGCAGAGTGTGGATAGCCCTGGCGGTGATGGTCCTTGTGGTAGTCGTCGTGGTCGTGATGCGGCCCCGGACGCCGGCAACCAACCCCTACATCGGCGTGCGGGGCATATCGGATAGCATCCAGGTGTACGAGCAGCAGTTTGCCCGACTGAGCGAAGACGTAGATTCACTCAAGGCGGTTCTGACGCGGGCGGGTGTCTCGGACCGGCCCGGCATTCGACACCGAATACAGCAGACCGACAGCCTGCTGGGCGAAACACGCCGGACCCTTGCCGATTTGTTCCAAGTAAGGGACGCTCCGGACAGTCGCTGGCATAGACTCAGGAACCTCCAGTACCTCTTCGGTCGAACCGGCGAGTCACGACGTGCGTTGTCCTTTGACACGATCCAGCTGCCGCCAGAGCCCGAGCCCGAGCGTCTTCCCTGGCAGCGTTAGCGTCGATGCGGCGATTGATGCGGACGTGATGCCGCCGGCGTCGCTGCAGCCGCTGCCCGTGAAGTTGGTGCTGTTCGCCGCGGGCTGCGTGGCGTTCTTGCAGTTCCTGGAACGACGACCCACCACTTGGTTCAGCCGCTTGCCGTCCCAGTCCGGGCCGGTACTGCTGCTGGCCGGCCGGGTTAATGCTCTCGGCGGTCGCCCGGCTGATCGGATTCTCGGTCGCCATTGGCGCGTTCTTCGCCGGCCTTGCCTTCAGCCGAACGCGGGTTGTGAAGCCGGCAACACGCTGACCGCCCGCGCGTTTGACTTGCCCAACCCGGTCGTTACCATGTCCGCGAAGAAGTCTGAGCCCGGCCCGGCCTTGAAGCGAAAGGAGTGGAGTCGGGTGTCCCCGAAATCCCACTTGACTGACGAGCTTCCCGGTCGATCCTCGCGCGATGAGAACTGGGTTGAGTCTATGGCAGGACAGCATCCAGCATGAATGAGTGCGTGAACGGTATTGAGTACAAGCTCAGTCCTCAAGTCAGCGGCAAGGACCTGAGTGCGTTCTTCGCAGAGGCATGGCCTGACCGAGGTCAGGAAGCGGACTTCGGCCGGGTCCTCAGCCGCAGCCTGGGCTATGTATGTGCCTACCGGGCAGGCGAGCTTGTTGGTTTCGTCAACGTCGCGACGGATGGGGGAGCCCACGCTTTCCTGCTGGACCCGACCGTCAGGGCGGACTGTCGTCGCCGGGGGATTGGCCGCCAGCTGGTACGGCAAGCGGAGCAGCTGGCCCGGGAAGGCGGTGCGGAGTGGCTGCACGTGGATTTCGAACCGGGACTGGAGGGATTCTACCAGAAGTGCGGCTTCCGGGAATCCCGCGCCGGACTGATCCACCTGAGGGAAGTGAAGGACCAGCCCGAGCCCGGGAAATCCGGGAACGCCGCGCCCGAACGCCGGCGACGCTGACCGGAGCTATGACGGCACGATGCAGCAGGTCGGCCGCCTCAAAGAAAGTCCGGGTGGTCTGTGCGGCCTTTGCGAAGGGGCTCAGGTCCATCCTGGGGGCCAAGCTGTGCGGCGCATACGTGTACGGTGCCGTGGCGTTTCCCGGCCGTTTGCCGACGCATGATATCGACTTCCACGTCATCCTGACTGAACCACTGACAGAGGCCGAGCGTTCCGCGTTGGAGGAACTGCACGAGTCGCTCTCACGGCGCTTTCCTCCGCTTGGCGGAGAACTCGATGGCTACTACGTCCTCCTGAGAGATGCCCGCAGAGTGAAGCGCCCCAGGAGCCAGATGTGGCGGAGGGCAACGGATGATGCGTGGGCATTGCACTGTGAACACGTCAGAGCCGGGCGGTGCATCGTACTTCACGGGCCTGACCCGAAGGAGGTCTATCCTCAGCCGTCATGGCCCGAGGTCGACAAGGCGCTGAGCGGCGAGCTTCGCTACGTGGAGAGGCATCTGCGGGACTATCCGGACTACTGCATTCTCAACCTCTGTCGCCTGATATACAGCTACGAGACGAAGAACGTTGCCGTCTCAAAGGCAGCGGCGTCTGTCTGGGCCCGCGATGCGCTGCCAAAGTGGCGACGCGCGATCAGAGCCGCTCGGAGGTCGTACGCCGGTCGGTCGACTCCACAGGAGCGGGAGTTCATGCTTGCCGAGGTGAAGAGCTTGTTCGATTCTGCGCGGGCGCGCATCCAAGCCGCTGGAAGGCGGAACCGCGGCGGGAAGCCGAAGACACACGCGAGGCGAAGTACTTCCCGCGTTTGACACCGTCTCACGGTGAGATACCATGTCTGGGATGAGGACCGGTCCTGCGGATTTGGCGGAACACGGCAACGTGCCCCGTGTGAGTGCAGGATTGAAGCAGTTTTCCCTGACAGGGACTGAGGTCCGCGGCAGGCCTTCAAGTCGGGAGTCAGGGGACCGTGAGACCAACCCTCGGACCGTTCGCAGCAATCAGCGATGTCTGGAACCCGGTACGCCCGTGCCGGCGAAGCGTTTTGCGGAGGTCACTTCATGAGGACGCACAGAATCATCTTCGCGGTCGTGGTGGCTCTGGTTCCGTTGGTCATGCTCTCGGCCAAACCGAGTGTCCATCTGACCCACCCGCCGCCGGGGCGATACGGTGTCGAGGACCTCTGGAGGGCCAGGGTGGTGACATCGGATCCGGCAGATACGGCACGCGACGCCTGGTTTGAGGGCTTCGTGTATGAGCGGACGCGCGGCCAGGTATTCCACGTGACGACGAAACCGTTCCGACTTTCGCTAGGGACCAGGGTCTACCAGTACCGGGACGTGAGGGTCGACAAGACGCAGACCGCGCCGGGGTATGAGGTGTTCGTCACCCGCAGCGGTCATCTCCCTGCCGGCAACTACCGATTCAAGCTGAAGCTGCAGCCCTTCGAAGTCGGCGACAGCTTCGAGTTCGAGGTCAAGCCAATAGGCCCGCCGCGGCTCATCTCGCCGCCGGAGGGAGCGAAGCTGGGCGGGCCGTATCCCGACTTCGTCTGGACCGCTCCGAGGAACTACGCCGGACGAGCTACCTACAAGCTGAGAATCGTCGAGGTGCGGCCGGGCCAGACCAAGGAGGAGGCCCTGGGGGCGAATCCGTCGTTGTTCGAGCAGGCAGGCATCCGCTCGACCCGGTTCCGCTATCCGACGAGAGCGTGGAAGCTCGACGAGAACAGGGAGTATGCCTGGCAGGTAGTAGCCGCGGCGGGCGGCGCGGCCGCGGTTAGTGAGATTCGCGGGTTCAAGCGTTGGTTCGTCATGAAGCAGCTGGGTGCCGCAATCGGGTGCGTGACGGTTACGCGCAGGGTCGAGCGCGAGGGCACCCGTTTCAAGGTCTTCCTCGACGTCAAGGTACACGCCGATGTCCAGGACCTGAAGATCCGCGTCTGGAGTACCGGGTTCCAGTCCACCTCGGCCGAGCAGGGCGGGACGGCACAGACGACCGCGACCAGCAACTCGGGGCTGCACACCGAGTTCTGGCGGGAGCTCGGCAACCGGAGCGCCGGTTACACTGCCACCCTGAGCTATGACGCGGTGCCGATACTGGTGCCGGACATGTTCTGGTACCAGTGGTGGGCGCTGTGCGATTCAGCGGTGGTGACCTACCGCCAGGGCGGGAAGGACTACATCCGGCGGCCGGACCTGGTTTACCGGCCGATGGACGAGGTGGCTGCGGCGTTCGGCGCGGCCGACTTCGTCGTCGTGACCTGCCCGACCCGGCTCTACGCGGCATACGACGACGACGATGTGGACGGCCTGCTCAAGAAGTGCGGGCAGCTCGCAGGGAAGTTGAACGGGGTGCTCGGATTCACCGAGACATCGACCACCGCGCCCCAGCTCAAGTCGATGCTCAGGGGGAACGGCGTCTGGGGGCCGGAACTCGCGCCCGCTTATCGGACACTCGGCGGCGGCAGCGTGCTCTTTGTGGGCGAGCAGAACATCGTTCCGAGCTGGGAGGTCACTGGCCTCAACGTGAAGTGGAGCGGCGGCAGCGTCACGACCCGGGTCAGGCTGAGTGATTTCCCCTATTCGGACTGCACCGGTGACTGGATCGTAGACCTCGTGGTCGGGCGTGTGCTCGGGCGGACCGCCGACGAACTCGAGCGCGCGGTGCATCGTTCGTTCTACCACTCGACCGCCGCCAAGCCTACTCCGGCGTGCTTGGTGAGCGGCGCCGGGCCCATGAACCTCGACGTGGTTGTCGCGGTCGCAGCCGGTGTCGGCACTCTCAGGAACAAGGGAGTCAACGCCGCCGCGGCCCACATCGGTATCCTGGGTTCCGGGCAGAAGCTGCCGGCGCTCAAGTCGGCGGTCCAGGGTCGGAAGCTGGTTTCCTACTTCGGGCACGGCAATGTGAATGTATGGTGCGACGTGGTCGGGTGGGGCGACGTCGGTTCGCTCAGTCTCGGCCCCGGATGCTGGGTCACCGCGTTTTCGTGCCTGACCGGGAACTACGCCGACAATCACTGCATCGCCCGGGCTTTCACCAACCAGCCGGGCGCGCTGGGCTACCTCGGCGCAACCGAGGTGTCGTCCCACGACGTCAACATGGGCCTGCAGTCAGGTATGTTCTGGGATGCATACCACGCCGCCGGCTGGTCGATGGGTAGGGCGTTGTTCGGGACGAAGTACACCTACTGCCTGTTCGGGAACAAGTACGCCAAGCTCGCGGTCTACGAGTATAACCTCTACGGCTGCCCGAAGTAGAAGGAGGAAGAGATGATACACTTCAAACACTTGGTGATCGTGGTGATGGTCATCTCGGTCGGAGCGACAGCACTCGGACAGGAACCTCCCACCGAGCTTAAACTGGCGCTGCCCGAGTATCAGGTAGTCAGCCAGGAGACGCTGGACTATGTGATGATACCGGGCGGAGATCTCCTCACCGAGGAAGAAGGTAGACCGCTGGTTCCCTACTTCGTCGAGTACGTCGACAGCCCGGACGGCTGGCGGGTCCAGGACGTCAAGCTCAGGCGTCGGGCCGAACCGGAGCGCCGGAGCGGACTGCGGCTGCCCGTGGTCATCCATGACATGGATCAGAAGAAGCCGGTCCGGATGAAGCCGGGACGCTACCCGGTCCGCGGACACTCATGGCGGGTGGTCGACACCCCGGGCGGCGGCTCGCGGCTGGCGGTCGCCGTCTACCCGTTCGACTACGACCCGGCGACCAGGGAGGCGGCCTACTTCCGGGAGTACGAGTTCGACATCAAGAGCGTCCAGACGACCGTGAGTCTGGCCGACGTCGCCACCGACAAACACTCGTACTCCCCTGCTGAGGTTGTGAACCTGACGGCCGCCATCCAGAACGCTGGCGCGGCCCAGGACCTGTTTGCCGCGGCGGCCGTCCTGAGGGCTTCAACCGGAGACACTGTGGGCCGGCTGAAGCGACGGGCAGTGACCGCGCCGGCCGGTTCGTCGGCAGTCACGCTGGAGTGGTCGTCAAAGGGCACCGCGAACGGCGACTACTTCGCCGACGTGACGTTGAGCGACGGCGGGGGGAACATCCTCGACCGCGGGCAGGCTGCGTTCCGTTTGGGGATTCCGGCCGGCGAGCAGACAGAATTCCAGGTCGAGCCGCAGCACTTCAGACTCGGCGACGGTGTCGGGTTTTCGCTCAGCTTCAAGAACACCGGCTCGACCGTGCTGGCCGGGCAGGCGGTGTTCGAGGTACGACTCAAAGACTCGCTGGTTGCCGAGATGAGGAGCGACTTCAAAGGCTTGGCCCCCGGCCGAAGTCGCAGGTTCTCGGATTCATGGAACACCGCCGGCGCTGAGAAGAACGCGCTCTACGAGGTGGTAGGGTACGTGTTCTACGAGGCAACGGCAACACCAGCCGAGCAGACTATTATCAGCACGAACGCCATGCCGTCGGCGGACTTCACGGTCGAGCCCGACACGATGATGGCGGGAGAAGAAATCCGGTTCGACGCCAGCGGGTCGAAGGACCCCGACGGCACAGTCGTCGCCTATCGCTGGGAGTTCGGCGACGGCGGCAAGGCGGAGGGTGTCGACGCAACGCACATCTACCCGGAACCCGGGGAGTTCGTGGTGACGTTGACCGTCGCCGATGACGGCGGGCGTACGGCAACGGCGGAGAAGACGGTACTGGTAAGCGAGTAGCGGGATGAACGTGCAGCCGGAGTGTGCCTATCCGAGCTGTCACGCCGGGACAGTGGCTTTGGCCGGCAGCTCAGGTTCTGCGGCCAGAAACGGCTGCAGTCCCCGTTGCAGGGCTGCGAGGAGGACTCCATGACCAAGAGCAGGTACTCGGCGGCAGGATTCTGCATCCTGCTGTTCCTGGCCGGTCTGGCCGTGGCCGGGCCGGTGCAGTTCTCCGGCTCGGCGAGTGTGTACGGCGAGTACGGATGGGTGACCGGCGACTCGTTGGTTGAGCCACGGCCTGAGCTGCGGTTCAGCCTGAGTCCGTCGGTGTCGTTCTGGGGCTTCCCGCTGTCGCTGGACATGGACTTGAGCACGATGGAATCGGGCCTGCGCCAGCAGCTGAACAAGTACCGGTTCTTCCTTCATCCCCAGCAATGGGCCGAGGGCATGATGAACTCGTCCGCGTTCGCCTTGTCGATCAAAGGCATCGAACTGGGCTCGTGCAATCCGTCATGGTCACCGTACACTCTTTCCGGCGCGCCGGTGCTCGGTGCCGCGGTCGAACTGAACCCGTGGCAGGTGTACTTCGCCGGGGCGGCGGGCCGGACGCAGCGCGCGGTTGCCGTTTCCGATACGACCGAAGGCGCCTACTCGCGGATGCTCTACTCGGGGAAGTTCGGGTTCGGCAAGAAGGAGCGGACCCACTTCTACCTGACCGCCTTGTACGCTGGTGACGACACAACTCCGCCCGCGGGCAACTGGTGGCCAAACCCGAACGACACAACCGATACCTTCGAGGTCGTGCGGCCGCAGGAGAACTACCTACTCGGCGCTGAGTTCAACCTGGACCTGGCCGAGGGCGCGTTCCGGCTCGAGTCTGAGGTCACCGGGTCGGAGCTGACCCGGGACAAGCGGCTGCCGGTCGAGAAATGGGACTGGCTGCCCGAATGGGCGGCGAATACCTTCAAGCCGCGGATGTCGAGCTCGGTCGACTACGCTCTCAGAGTACGGCCGTCCCTGAATGTGCTGGATACGAAGGTCTACGGCCGGCTCGAGTTTGTCGGCCCGGGCTACCAGTCATTGGGCGCGCCGGGCTTGCGCAACGACAACATGGCAGTCGGCGGCGGCATCGAACGCAGCTTCTTCGACAATGCGGTGTCGGTGTCGGCCTCATACGCGAGCGAACACGACAACCTGCTGGCCCAGGCAGTGGAAGACAGCCTCGGCAGAGTAGTCCGTGTGCTCACACTGAAGAGCACCACGACGCGGTTCACAAACTGGGAAGCGAGCCTCGGGTTGACATTCCCGAATCTGCCTTACCTGCAGCTAGGCTACTTTCCTTACTTCCAGTACACGGACGTCTTGGACTCACTTGCCCGAGTCGTCTCCACGGACACGACCGCGGGCAACGTGGTCTCGTTGAGCGCGGGCCACAGCTTCCAGACCGGGAAGCTCTCGCATTCGCCCGGCATCTCGGTCAGCTACAACGGCGTGCGCGGCCCGGCGTCGGACTCGGCCGACAATACGAGCTGGGACGCCAGCCTGAACTACGGACTCGGCTTCGAGTTCCCGCTGTCCTTGTCGGCAACCTGCGGGTACAGCACGTCGGAGGCGGTGACGGACACCGCGCCCGACAACCGGCTCTACTTTGACGTCACGCCGTCGTACACCCTTTTCGAGAAGTGGACGCACAGCCTGTCTTTGGGCGGTACATTCGGCACCGCCCGTAGAATCGACACTCGGTATACGTCGTCATTCCCGATCTGGAAGCTATGCGACGCCAGCGTGTCGGTGATTGATGCCGTGTACAACGGTGACGACGGCAAGTACAACGACCTGCGCCTGACCGCGCAACTGAGCAAGAGTTGGTAGCCGCGCTGCCGAAGCGCCGAGGACGGCTACCCGTCGCCGGCCTGAAGCCGGCAGCACCAGACCGCATCCGGTTGACTCCCTCTGACCGCACGCTACCATGTCCGAGAGCAGGACGATCCGAACAGTTGAGATAGCCATGATGTGTAAGAATTCAGACCGAGGACCAGGCTACTAGTCCCAATGGGCGCTGAAGACCCGGGCCAGTCCGTTCTTCCTCGCCTCTACACCGACCTCGCGGCGTGGTGGCCGGTGCTCTCCGACCCGGACGACTACGCAGAGGAGGCCGGGTTCTACCGCAAGTTCCTGTGCGAGGCCAGTCGGATTCCGGTCAGGTCGGTGCTTGAGCTCGGCTCAGGCGGCGGCAATAATGCCTCGTTCCTGAAGGCTCACTTCGAGATGACCCTGGTCGACGTTGCGCCCGGCATGCTTCGTGTCAGCCGTAACCTGAACCCGGAGTGCGAGCATATCCACGGTGACATGCGCGATGTCCGCCTGGGCAGGGCCTTCGATGCCGTGTTCATCCACGATGCCATTGCCTACATGACCACTGCCGACGACCTGAAACGCGC
>CAZSUX010000029.1:0-15318 GCA_964610135.1 uncultured bacterium
CTCCACCGGCGAGAACGCCGTGCAGTCGCTTCGTGCCCGGCGTAGGTTTGCAGGTTGCTCACGGCCATCGGCCGCGGGCTGCCAAACGAAACCCTTCCCTCGGCGTCAGGGCGACTCGGCGTCGGTTTCCAGTGACCAGTAGCTAAGAGATTCCTCGATTCGTCTGACTCACTCGGAATGACATCACTCTTGGCGTACTTGGCGGTCTTGGCTGTTCTCTGAATCCGCCGTTCGCACTTCTGCATCCCGGTCGCTGACTTCTCGCTTTTTCCCTCTCCCTCACCGCGCGTTCCTTGATTGGCCTCAGACGCGGGCTATAATCCGCCGATGGAAAAGAAGCGCATTCTGACCGGCGACCGGCCGACCGGGCCCCTGCATCTGGGCCACTATGTCGGCTCGGTGGCCAACCGGGTGAAGCTGCAGGATGAGTACGATACGTTCATCATCCTCGCCGACGTCCAGATGCTGACGACCCACTTCGACCACCCGGAGAAGCTCCACCAGGACGTGTTGAACGTGGCCATGGACAATCTCGCCTGCGGCCTGGACCCGGCCAAGGCGACGCTGTTCATCCAGTCGATGGTCCCGCAGATTGCCGAGCTGACCATCATCTATTCCAACCTGGTCACGGTGCAGCAACTCTCCCATAACCCGACCATCAAAACCGAGGCTGCCCAGTACAACTTCGGCGAGTCGATGCCGCTTGGGTTCCTCTCCTACCCGGTCAGCCAGGCCGCGGACATCACGTTCTGCCGGGCACACCTGGTGCCGGTCGGCGAAGACCAGCTCCCCCACATCGAACAGACCCGCAAGATTGTCCGGAAGTTCAACGCAACCTATGCGTCGGTCCTGGTCGAACCGGATGCCAGGGTGAGCGAAGTCTCGCGGCTGGTCGGCCTCGACGGCAACGCCAAGATGTCCAAGAGCCTGGGCAATGCCATATTCCTTTCCGACCCGCCCGAGGAGGTGAAGAAGAAAGTCTCGACCGCGCTCACCGACCCGGCCCGGATTCACCCCACCGACAAGGGCCACCCCGACGTGTGCGTAGTCTACGCCTACCACAAGGTATTCAACCCCGAGGGGACGTCGGACATCGAGGAACGCTGCAAGGCCGGCACCATCGGCTGCGTGGCCTGCAAGAAGCTGCTCATCGACGTCCTCAATCGCTTCCTCGCCCCGATCCGCGAGCGCCGGGCAGTCTACGAGAAGAGCCCGGACACGGTCTGGGACATCCTCAACCAGGGAACCGCCCGCGCCTGCGAGGAAGGCGCCGCAACGATGGCGCTTGTACGCGGGGCGATGAAGATAGCGTATTTCAAGTAGGAAGGACAAAGCGGAAATGACGAAGTTGGGACTTGGGACTTTCCACTTGGGACTTTCCGCTTCGTACTCTCATCCTTGACTCAAACAGTGGGCCAATCTGCGAAGTTCGGTCTGATCCTGGCCGGAGGCCGGGGCCAGCGTTACGGCGGCTACAAGCAGTTCGCCCAGCTGGCGGGAAAGCCGATTCTCATCCACAGCGTCAGGGCATTCGAACGCTGCCGCCAGGTCATGGGCCTCGTCGTCGTTGCGCCGCCCCGCCGCCTCGCCGTCGTCCGGCACATGCTGCGCATCCACGGCGTCCGCCGGCTGATCGCCGTCGTGGCCGGAGGCAGGACGCGCGCCGATTCCGTGCGGGCCGGGCTTGCCGCCCTGCCGGAGCAGGGCTTTGTGGCGGTGCACGACGCCGCCCGTCCCCTCATTAACGCCGGTATGCTGGTCAAGGGATTCCGGCTCTGCCGGCAACGCGGGGCCGCGACCTACGGCTACCCGGTGACCGACACGCTGAAGCGGGTAAGCGGTAAAGATGTGCTGGCCACGGTTGACCGCCGGGACCTGCTGGCCGTCCAGACCCCGCAGTTCTTCAGCCTGGACCTGCTGCGCCGGGCCCACGCCGCGGCCCGCCGCGCCCGCCTGCAGGTAACGGACGACTGCGATCTCGTCGAGCGTCTGGGCGTGCATCCGCTCTGGATTCCCGGCCCCCGCACCAACATCAAGCTGACCACGCCCGATGACCTGATTGTGACACAGGCGCTGACGTGAGGCGCCGGCGCATCGCCCTGTTCGGGTCGACCGGCTCTATCGGCCGCTCTGTCCTCGACGTTGTCCGGCACCTGCCCGACCGTTTCGAGGTCAGCGTGCTGGCGGCGAACCGCTCGGTCCGCCGCATTTGCGGGCAGGCCCGCGAGTTCAAGCCGAAGCAGGTGATTCTCTCCGACCTCGCAGCATGTGAGGAAGCACGCAAGGTCCTCGGGACCTCGGTCAAGGTAGACTGGGGCCCGGACACGCTGATTGACGCGGCTGCCGCCCGCACGACCGACATCGTGGTCATGGCGATGTCCGGCACTGCCGGGCTGCTGGCCGTCGTTGCCGCCCTCGACCTCGGCAAGAAGGTCGCTCTCGCCACCAAGGAGATTCTGGTCGGCTATGGCGAACCGATCATGCGGCTTGCGCGCCGGCGCGGCGGCATGGTCCTCCCCATCGACTCCGAATTGTCGGCAGTCCACCAGTGCCTCTCTCGGAAAGGACAAAGGACAAAGGACAAAGGACGAAGTGCTGTCCTGGACACGTCCGTAGTCGAGCGGGTCATCCTCACGGCGTCGGGCGGCCCGTTCTGGCGGCGAGGCCTGCCCTCGAGGGCTCGACTCGCCGACGTGCTGAAGCACCCGAC
The DNA here is from genome assembly GCA_964610135.1 of uncultured bacterium. Classification (GTDB taxonomy): domain Bacteria; phylum Hydrothermota; class Tepidihabitantia; order Tepidihabitantales; family Tepidihabitantaceae; genus UBA2258. The sequence continues at coordinate 2,711 of CAZSUX010000029.1, forward strand.
CTGGTCGATGGGACGCAAGATCACAGTAGACTCGGCCACCCTGATGAACAAGGGGCTGGAGGTCATCGAGACCTGCCGGCTGTTCGGTCTCCGGCCTGAACAGGTTGAGCCGGTCATCCACCCGCAGTCGATCGTCCACTCGCTGGTCGAGTTCCGCGACGGTTCGGTTCTGGCCCAACTCTCCCTGCCGGACATGCGCCTGCCCATCCAGTACGCGCTGACCTGGCCGGACCGGGCTCCGTCGCTGACCCGCACGCTTGACCTCGCCGGCGTCGGCCGGCTCGAGTTCCACGCGGTCAACCGTGACCGTTTCCCATGTCTCAAACTGGCCTACCGCGCACTGAAAGCGGGGCCGGCCGCCACCTGTGCCCTCAACGCTGCCAACCAGGTCGCGGTTGAGGCCTTCATTGCCGACCGGATTGCTTTCGGTGATATCCCGACTGTCATAGCCCGCGTACTCGCCGCCGTCCCCCGTCCCCCGTCCCCCGTCCCCCGTCCCTCTATCGCACGGCTGCTGCACATCGAGTCGTCTACGGCCACACTGGCGACCAAGGCGGTAGCGGCACTCGCGAACCGACCGCTGCGTCGAAAGGAATAGCATGTTCTCCTCAATCGTCCTGGTTGTTCTGTTCGTCGGGATTCTGATAATCTTTCACGAGTTCGGCCACCTCATCGCAGCCAAGCTCTCGCACATACCAGTCGAGGTGTTTTCGGTCGGCTTCGGACCGGTCATCCTGAAGAAGAAGATCGGTGAAACCGAGTACCGGCTGTCGGCCATTCCCCTGGGTGGCTTCATCAAGATGTCCGGTGAGGAAGAGCACGCCGGGCCAGGGCCGGTCGGCATACCCCAGGCTGCAAGCGGGTACATGGACAAGCCGTTGGGCGTCAGGATCGCGGTAATCGCTGCGGGACCGGTATCAAACCTCGTGCTCAGTGTCCTCATCCTCTTCGTGCTGTTCGCGGGGTTCGGCCAGCAATACACCGCGCCGGTCGTCTCCCTGAGTGAGAAGTCGGCTGCGTTCGTAGCCGGTCTGCGACCCGGCGATACGGTCGTCGCGGTCAACGGCGAAACTCTCCCGTCCTTTGACGCCTTCGACGCGCAACTCCAGAAGAACGCCGGAAGGCAGGTTACTGTCTCGCTGCGACGAACCGGCCGGCGACTCGACCTACCATTGTCCGTGCCGCTCGGCTACATTGACTCGCTCATCCCGGCGGTCGTGGGTGACGTGTTTCCAGGCGCTCCCGCTTCGGCCACCGCTATCGGCCCCGGTGATACAATCACCGCAGTGGCCGGCATTCCCGTAACAAGCTGGCCGCGGTTCACCGAGCTGGTACGGAAGCAGGTCGAAGGGAACTACGAGTTGTCGTGGCGCCGCGCCGGCGTCGTCTACACCGACACGCTGAGGGATTCCATAACCATAGATGCCGAAACCGGCGCGAGGATTAACCTCGCCGGCATCCAGGTCAGCACCGACTGGTACATCTCGCCGCAGATTGCGGCAGTTGTGGGCAGCGTCCGCAAAGGCGGCCCGGCCAGCAAACTCAACCTGCGGCCCGGCGACTCAATCGTCGAGTTCGCCGGCCTCCCAATCCGGGAATGGGCCGACTTCGCCGACGCGGTCTACACCCGTGGCGACGAGAGCGTTCCCATAGTCTGGTGGCGTGCGGGCCGGATGATGCAGGGCGTGGTCGCCGTCGCAAAGAACGACGAGCGGTTGATGGGCCAATCGGGCGGCGGCATCGGCATCACGGCCCGGGTGCCGCATCGTAAGCTGAGTCTGCCGCGAGCCATCGGCGAGGCGGCCGCCAAGGCCGGCGCCGTCACCGTCCAGACCTACGTCGTGCTCTACAAATCAATCACGGTGAAACACTTCGCCCGGAGAGCACTCGGCGGCCCGATCATGGTTGCGCGGATCGCCTACGAAGGAGCAAGCTGGGGCTGGGATTACTTCCTGCTCCTGTTCGCGATCCTGTCCATCAACCTGTTCGTCGTCAATCTGCTGCCGGTGCCGGTGCTTGACGGCGGCAGGATTGTTCTGGACCTCATCGCCGGCATCCGGCGGCGCAAGCTGACCGAGAGGGAACTCAACTGGGCCGCGGGCATCGGTTGGGCGATGATCGGCGCGCTCGTCGTCTTCACCATCTTCAACGACATACTGAAACTGATCCGGAAGTGAACATCCTGGCCGTCGCGCTGGCCGACGATTCCCAGCGCTTCATCAAGGGCTACCCGCCCAAGGGAGCCCGGCTGTTCCTGCAGCCCAACATCGAGGTGATGCGCCTGGCCACGCTGCTCCAGTCCGGCGACTACCTGCGGTATCTTGACGAACGGGTAGAGCCCGCCGGGCAGCCTGAACGCGGTCTCTGCCTGGTTCACATCGGTCTGGGCCAGGACGACCGAGCCCGTGAACTGCTGCACAACTGGACCGGCAGCGGGTGCACGCCGGTGTTCTTTGGACCGCAGGCGTCATCGTGGCGACAGAAGGCGCCGGCATGGTGCAGCCCCCGCGTGGTCGGCGACATCACCAACATCTGGGCCCGGCTGCGAACCGATGCGGAATCCGGGCAGCTGCAACCGCTCTACGTCGCCTCCGGCCACCCCGGCTACGTCACCCCGCGACAAATCAAGGTCAACATCGAGATGGACTCCGGTCGGCAGACCATCCAGTTTGTGCGCGGCTGCTTCTGCCCCGAACCGGTCAAGCCGCTCTGTTCCGAACACCTGTACTACGGCAGCAACACCTTGATGCGCACTCCCGATGAAATCATCGGCGAGGTCATCACCCTGCCGCGCAAGCGCATTCATCTGCTGGACGATGATGTCGCCGCCATTCCGGACTACTATGTGGAGGTCTTCAGTCGACTCCGGAACTACCATCGGCAGTGGGTCGTCAATGCATCGGACCGGTTGTTTGACCAGCCCCGGCTCATCCGCCTCCTCGCCAAGGCCGGTACCAAGGTGGTCTACCTCAACGAATCTTTCCTGCTCGGCCGGCTCCATCGTGCCATCGGCAACCACCAACTGGTTCACCGGCTGTACCGCCGGGTCAAGTCGCTGCAGGCCAGCAAGATGCTCGTGGGCGCGCGCCTGGTAATGCCCGCAGAGCCGAGCCTGCCGACCGACTACGACAAGATTGCGTCAGTGCTGAAACAGATTGACCTCGACTTCATCGAGCCGCGTTTCCTGGGACCGGACGGCAGCCTGGCGCGCGTGGTCTATCGGCCCATGGTCACGACGGCCGAACCAGCCTGGCTGAAGAACCGCTTCTACTCGATGGAGACGATAGCCGACCGGATGGTCCGAAGGCCACGGCGGGTCGGGGTCTTCACGACGGCTGTCTACCTGCTGCCCTACAGCACGGCCTATCGCCAGAGCTTTCTCGAAGGTCTCCCCTGGCCCTAGCCGATCTCAGATTGTCAATTGGCGATTGACGACTGTCCCGACATTCGGCATTCGGGAATCGTCATTCGGCAATTCCTATGGCACAGCTTGGACTTTGACTACTTCCGGCACCGCAGCCTTGAGTCGCTGCTCGACGCCGACTGCCAGGGTCATCGCCGAGAACGGACAGCCGGAGCAGGCGCCGGTCAGCCTGAGCTGGACCACACCGTCGTCGCCGACCCTGACCAACTCAACGTCGCCGCCGTCAGCCTGCAGGTTCGGCCTTATCTCCTTGTCCAGGGTCTCGCGGATCTTCGCCTTGCTCTCATCAGTCATGCTAGCCTCTCATTCCTCTTTAGGCGCTCGTCTCGTCCGGCCGGGCAGGCTCGTCGCTGGCTACGGGTCATTTGGCCGCCTTCCGGCCATGCTTCTTGGGTACCTCTGCCGCTGGCCCCGCTACCGGTTCAGCCGGCTTCGTTTCCTGTACCCGGACACGCCAGGCAGCAAAGTCCTCGTCCTTGTAGGGCTTCACCGACAGGGTCTTACCCCCACAGTCGAACTTCACGGGCTTGCCGGCCTGCGCATCGGAATAGCGCGCGGATATCCGGGCCGCGATTTCGGTATCTTTCTTCGTCTTCTTCTTGGACCGTAGAATGGCCACCGGCCCCATAACCTCGACCGGTTTGCACAGAACGTCGTCCTCCCGCGCCAGCTCACCCAGCCGCTTGTTTTCGGCCTCGTTCCGGCCAACGACCACCTTCGCCCCGCTGTCCAGCCGGAAATGGCGGCCGTGCTTGAGTAGCTCGATCTCCGGCAGCGTCAACTGGTCCTGTTGAAGGGCATCGCGTGCCCGGGCCGCGAAGTTCTTGTCCAGCAGCATGCAGCCCGTGCCAGGGATCGGGTAGTCGAATATCCCGAACTCGTGTGCGAGACGTATCTGCCGGCGGCGGCTGCGACCCCTCAGGTCCAGCAGCCGTTCCCGACGCACGAGTCCGGTCAATTCCGGTATCGTAGGCTCAAGCAGCTTGGCCGACAGCGGACGGAGCAGCCTGCCCTCGAGGCCCACGGCTTTCTCGATCTGCTTCAGTGACCGCTTGTTCTGGCAGATTGCCCGCTGTCCCACCACCTCGCCGGTGAACACGAAATCAGCCTTGATCTCCTTCGCCAACTCCTTGGCCTTGGCGAGCATAAGAACGACGCAGTCGATGCACGGCGCCAGTTGCTTGACGTGTCCGTACTGCGGGGTCTTGATCAGTTGGAGGTATGTCTCATCGGCCTCGAGAGTCATCAGGCTCGCGCCGACGAGGCCTGCCATCTTCGATAGCTTCTCCTCTGTCGGCTCGCGACCCGGCACGCCGAACGGCAACTTGAAGTGGAGCGCCACAACTGTGACGCCCTGCTCGGTTATCAACTTCGTCGCCAGGATGCTGTCGAGCCCGCCCGAAAACAGGCCGACGGCTTTGGACTTGCGGCTCGGAATCATCGTCCGGGGTCGCTTCCTTTCTGCAGACAGATTTTGAGTATTATCACTCTCGCATTCAGGCCAAGACTGCCCTCTCTCACGATTAGCAATTCTAGCCCACGCGTGCTCAGTGTCAAGGCAAGCGCTGGCGGACCCCTACATACGGCGTGGGCCGGTGAACTCTGGCCGTTCAGTCCCTTGAATATCTCCACCCCCACGCTATAATCCACGCCGAGCGGTCTGTGCAGCGAACAAACCTGTTGAATTCGGAGGAGAATGTGGCTGGTAGTACAATCGTTACCATGCCCGGCGACGGCATCGGCAAGACCGTGCTGCCCGAGGCCGTCCGGGTTCTTGATGCCGTCGGCTTCAAGGCGGACTACGTCCCGGGCGACATCGGCTGGGAGTTCTGGCGCAAAGAGGGCAACGCGCTGCCGGACCGGACCATCAAGCTGCTGGAACAGCACAAGGTCGGCCTGTTCGGCGCGATAACCTCCAAGCCGAAGGACAAGGCCAATGCCGAACTGGACCCTTCCCTACGCGAGAAAGGCCACCAGTACTTCAGCCCGATTGTGACGATGCGCCAGCACTTCGACCTCGACATCTGCATCCGTCCCTGCAAGTCATTCCCGGGCAACCCGCTCAACTTCATCCGGCGAAAGGACGGAGGCTCTGAAGAACCGAAGGTCGACGTGGTCATCTTCCGCCAGAACACCGAAGGCCTCTATTGCGGCGTCGAGTGGACCAACCCGCCCGACGAGGTCCGCCGGGCCCTTGAGACCCACAAGAAAACGAAGGCGTTCGCCAAGGTCCCGTCAGAGGACATGGCGATATCGCTCCGCATCTTCACCCGTAACGCCTGCCGGCGTATCGTCCGGGCCGGGTTCGAATATGCGAAGCAGTACGGCTACAAGTCGGTCACGATCTGTGAGAAGCCGAACGTCATCCGCGAGACTTCCGGGATGATGGAGGCCGAAGCCAAGAAAACCGCCAAGGAGTACCCGGGGATCGCGCTGTGGTCGACGAACATAGACGCCCAGATGATGTGGCTGACCAAGAACCCCGAAGACTACGGCGTCATTGTATCCGGTAACATGTTCGGCGACATCGTCTCCGACGGATTCGCCGGTCTGGTTGGCGGGCTCGGGTTTGCCTGCTCGGCCAACATCGGCCGTGAGGTGGCGGTCTTCGAACCCACTCACGGCTCTGCCCCGAAGTACGAAAAGCTCACGCCGTCCATCGTCAACCCGGTGGCAATGATCCTTGCGGCCGGCATGATGCTCGCCCACATCGGCGAGAACGAGATGTCGGAACGGATCAGCGCTGCCGTCGCCCAGGTGATCGCCGAAGGCAAGGTTCGTACCTACGACATGCTCCGGCTGCCCGGCGGTCCTGAAGTGTTCAAGTCCGGCGCCGCCACGACGCAGCAGATGACCGACGCCATCATCGCCGAGCTGTCCGACAGGGGCCACTGAGGCCAATTGTGAGGCGGACGTGATAACCACCCAGGACATCGAGGGGCTCTTCCACAAGCAGCTCTCCTCGATCGAGAACGCGACTACGCGCGACCAGACCGTAGCGACGTGGGTCGAAGCCGCGAGGCTGGGCGGCTGGCAGTCGGTCGAGGACATCAAGGCGATGCCGTTCACGCTGCTGACCAAGACCCACGGTATTTCGCTGGTCGACCACACGATCGCCGTAACCGAGGGTGCCGTAGCGCTTGCCCGTTCCCAGATGAGCGCGTACCCGAGCATGCCCTACAAGGTGGACATGGACCGCCTGATTGCCGGCGGGCTGCTGCACGACGTCGGCAAGCTGGTTGAGACCGAAAAGGACGAGAAGGGAGGGTTCCGCAAGAGCCGCAAGGGGATGTACGCCCGCCATCCCATCTCCGGGGCGATAGTCGCCGCCAAGTGCGGCATGCCTGACGATATCGTCAACACTATCGCCTGCCATGCCAAGGAGGGCGACGGTGCGCCCAAGGTGCTCGAGACCGTCCTCATCCATCAGGCCGATTTCGCGACGTTCGACCCGCTCGTCATGATGGAAAAGGGACAGCTCATCATCTAGCGATGTCCACCATCATCGAGAAGATAATCGCCGCCCACTCGTCGGCACCTACCATCCGCCCCGGCGACATCGTCGAACTCGGCATCGACGCACGGGTCGCCCGCGACTTCGGCGGTGCGAACGTGGTCAAGAACATCGAGGACAACGGCCTCGGCGTAGCCGACCCTGCCAGGACCTTCTTCACATTCGACTGCAACCCGACCGGCTCTGACCAGAAGTACGCAGCGAACCAGCAGGCCTGCCGCATCTTTGCCCGCAACCACGGTATCAGGGTCTACGACGTTGACGCCGGCATCGGTACCCACCTGGCTGTCGACAACGGGCTGGTCGGCCCCGGCGACACGATGGTTTCGACCGACTCGCACGCCAACATCCTGGGTGCGGTTGGGGCCTTCGGCCAGGGCATGGGTGACCAGGACATCGCCCACGCCTGGGCATACGGCAAAGTCTGGTTCGAAGTCCCGGCGACAGTCAAGGTCGAACTGGCCGGTCAGCCGAAGCCGCGTGCGACCGCCAAGGACGTCGGGCTTGCCCTGCTCCGGCACTTCGGCGCGAACGGCCTGCTCGGGCTTGCTGCCGAGGTCTCCGGCCCGTACGCGGACCGGCTGAGTCTGGACGGAAGGCTGACGATCGCCTCGCTCGGAACCGAGATGGGGGCCATCATCGTGTTCTTCCCGCCGAGCCAGGGGATCGTTGACTACTGCCGGACCAGAACCGGACGCGAATTCACTCCGGTGCAGTCAGACCCGGATGCAGTCTACGAGCGCACCGAGAAGATTGACATCACCAACCTCGAGCCGCTGGTATCGCGTCCCGGCCACCCGGAAGACGTGGTCACGGTCGCATCGATGGCCGGTCGCAAGATCGACTCGGCCTTCATCGGTTCCTGCACCAACGGCCGGCTGGACGACCTGAAGGCTGCGGCCGAGGTGCTCAAAGGCCGCAAGGTAGCGCCGGGTGTAGTGCTCAAGATAGTGCCGTCGACCGACGCCATCTGGAACGAGGCGATGCGCAGCGGCATCATCGAGACTCTCAAGCAGGCCGGCGCCCTGATCGGTAACGCCGGCTGCGCGGGCTGTGCCGCGGGCCAGATCGGCCAGAACGGTCCGGGCGAAGTAACCATCTCCACCGGCAACCGTAACTTCGCCGGCAAACAGGGCAAAGGTGAAGTCTACCTGGCTTCCCCGGAGACCGCTGCCGCATCCGCGGTCGCGGGAGCAATCGTAAACCCCGGGGCCATTCCGGCCAGACCGGCCCTGTTCAAGCCGAAGCCGATGGCCAAGACCTCACATGAACACCGCACTCCTCCGACGGCCCCGCTCACTGTCGAAGGCCGCATCTGGCTCATCCCGAAGGACAACATCGACACCGACATGATATTCCACAACCGCCACCTCACCATCACCGATGTTCGCGAAATGGGAGGATACACCTTCGGCAACCTTCCCGGCTGGGAGCACTTCAGCAAGAGCGCCCAACCCGGCGACATCATCGTGACCGGCAGGAACTTCGGTGCCGGCTCCTCACGCCAGCAGGCGGTCGACTGCTTCAAGAGCTTGAGAATCGGTCTGCTGGTTGCCCGCTCGTTCGGCGCCATCTACTTCCGCAACGCGGTCAACGCCGGGTTCCCGGTCATGGTCGCCGACTTGCTGGAATCCGGCCTCGAAGACGGCGACCACCTGCGGGTCAATCTGACGACCGGCGAGATCGAGATTCTGGAGACCAACGTGAAGACCCAGGGCCGTCCATTCCCGCCGGTCCAGCTCGAAATCTACCGCAAGGGCGGACTGCTGGGCCAGCCGAATTGACGATGGACGAAGGATTATGGACCAGAGACTAAGGACTAGCTGATGCCCATGACATTCGCGGAGAAGGTTCTGAGCCGCAAGGCAGGCAAGAAAGCTGCCCGCGCCGGTGAACTCGTCACCTGCAAGCCTGACCGGCTGCTGATGCACGACAACGCGGCCGCCATCACCGACAAGGTTGCCAAGGACATGGCCGAGTACGGTATCGCGGACCCGGAACAGCCGGTCATCGTCCTCGACCATGTCATCCCGGCTTCGGACGAGAAGACAGCAACCAGCCACAAGAAGATACGTGAGTTCGTGAAGAAGTACGACATCAAGCACTTCTACGATATCGGCACCGGTGTCTGCCACCAGGTGATGGTCGAGAAGGGGCTTGTCCTGCCCGGCATGCTCGCGGTCGGCTCGGACTCCCACACCTGCTCGTACGGAGCCGTTAACGCGCTTGCCACCGGCATCGACCGCACCGAGGCCGCAGCCTTGCTGCTCACCGGTCAAACCTGGTTCAAGGTCCCGGAGACAATCCGCGTCACGCTCCACGGCCGGCTGCCGGAAATGGTATCGGCCAAGGACCTCATCCTGACCATCATCGGCAAGGTCGGGGCCGACGGCGCGGACTACTGCTCGGTCGAATTCTGGGGCGACATCTCCCACCTGACCGTCGATGACCGGTTCACCATCGCGAACATGGGAGTTGAGATGGGCGCCAAGAACGCTGTCTTCCCGGTGGACGAGGTCACCAAGGGCTACCTGCAGGAGATTGGTGTCCCACGCGTATCGTGGAACCCGGAATGGGCAGACGAGGGAGCAACCTACCGGCAAGAGTTGAGCTGGAACCTAGCCGAGATTGTGCCTGCCATTGCCATCCCTCACAAAGTGGACAAGTACAAACCCGTTACCGAACTCGCGGGCATGGAAGTCCAGCAGTGCCTCATCGGAACGTGCACAAACGGCCGGGCCAGCGACCTGGCCGTTGCCGCAACCATACTCTGTGGCAAGAAGGTGTCGCCCAACACCCGGCTGCTGATTCTGCCCGCGTCCCGGACCGAACTCGAAGAAGCACTCGACGCCGGTGACATCGAAACTCTCATCAACGCCGGCGCGGTGTTGCTGCCGCCCGGCTGCGGCCCCTGCCTTGGCGCGCACCAGGGCTGCCTGGCTCCCGGCGAAAAGTGCCTTTCCACCTCGAACCGCAACTTCAAAGGACGGATGGGCTGCAAGGACGCTGAAATCTACCTTGCCTCGCCGGCGACCGTTGCCGCGACTGCGCTGACCGGCAAAATCACTGACCCACGAGAGGTGGTGTGAGATGAGAATCTGGGCCTACGGTGACGATATCAACACCGACATGCTCTTTCCGGGAAAGTACACGTACACGTGCGCGAAGCCAGATGAGATAAAGCCGCATCTGCTCGAAGATCTCGACCCCGAATTCGCCAAGACCGTGCAGCCGGGCGACATCATCTTTGCCGGCAAGAACTTCGGCTGCGGCTCATCGCGGGAGCAGCCGGTAGTCGGTTTGAAGGCGGTCGGCATTAAGGCAATCGTGGCCAAGAGCTACGCCCGCATATTCTATCGTGCGGCCATCAACCAAGGTCTGTTGCTGATTGAGTGCCCGGAAGCGGTGGCGGCGTACGAACCCAGCCTTCCCGTCGAACTGCTACTGAAAGAGAGCTCCATCAAGGTCGGTGACCAGACGTTCAAGTTCCCGACGCTGCCTCCGGAAATCATGGCGATACGCGACGCAGGCGGCCTGCTCGAATACACCCGCGCCCGGCTCCGGGCCAAAGCGGGTGCGAAGTGAGTACGGTAAACGCAGGACACCGTGGGCCGGAAGTCCGTTCTGACCTGTGGGTCGAACTTGAACTCCGCACGACCGGCGGCATCGAGTTGGATATCAAGAGCAAGGTCGAATTCATGTATGGCGAGGCCAACCGCAAGCTGGTGCTCAACACGCTCAAGACCCTCGCGGTTCAGCACGCCCACGTCACGATTGAAGACACCGGGGCTCTGCCCTCTGTCATCATGGCCCGTCTGGAAGCCGCTGTCCGCCGTTCATCACACCTCGCTCAGCGCTCATCGCTTCCTCCGTGCCTGCCCGAGCCTGGGCCTAGTTTCGCACATCCCTCGCCCCACGATCGCTGGCGCCGGTCCCGGCTCTACCTACCCGGCAACGAGCCCAAGTTCATGCTCAACGTGAGAATTCACCAACCAGACGCCGTGATACTCGACCTCGAGGATTCGGTCCCGGCCGAAGACAAGGATGCTGCAATGCTGCTGGTGAGGAACGCCCTTGTCGCGCTTGACTTCGGCGCTTGCGAACGGATGGTGCGCATCAACCCGCTGCCCGCCGGGCTCGAAGAAATCGACGCCCTCGTCCCCGCCGGCGTCAACGTCATCCTCATCCCCAAGTGTGAATCCGCGGAGCAGGTCAAGCAGGTCGACGCCCGCATCTCCTCCGCCCGATCGACTCTCGACTCTCGACTCTCGACTCTCGAGACCTACCTCATGCCTATCATCGAAACCTGCGAAGGCATGTTCAGGGCGTGCGAGATTGCCGGCGCGTCGCCGCGAATCGTCGCACTGACCTACGGACTCGAGGACTACATCCTCGACCTTGGCGGCATCAAAACGCCGGCCGGGCTTGAAAGCCTCTGGGCTCGCTCCCAAGTGGCGAACGCCGCCAAGGCTGCCGGTGTCCAGGCAATCGACACCGTCTTCGCCGACATCGATGACATGGATGCGCTGCGGGCGAGTTGCCGCGCCGCCAAGGAATTCGGGTTCGAAGGAAAGGGCTGCATCCATCCGCGCCAAGTCCAGGTTGTGAACGAGGAGTTCACCCCTACGGCCACTGAAATCGAGAAGGCACAGAGGATTGTCCTGGCATTCAAAGAAGCGCAGACCCAGGGCCGAAACGTGGTGGCCCTTGGGTCCAAGATGATTGACCCGCCGGTGGTGCAGCGTGCCCTGCGCACGATCGCCATGGCAACGGCAATGGGTTCAGAAGGTCAAGGGTCCGCGGGTTCTGGCCAGAACCCCGACGCCCCAGGCCCCCAGCGCTGTCAGACAGGGACCACTGAGGCCAACTCCTCGGAGTCCTAGATGGACATGGTCAAGAATGCGATCGGCCGCCTGGTCCCGACTGAAGTCAACGGCAAGCCGGCGATCCCATTCCAGGGCATAGGCAAGCATCGGCCCAACGGCCGCAAAGCCTGCCCGGCGATTCCGACCTGCCTCGACTACCCTGAAGACGGCAACAAGGTCGTAGCCGACCTGAGGACGGCCCTGAAGAAAGCCGGAATCCGAAGCGGCATGACCATCTCAACCCATCACCACTTCCGCGACGGCGACACTCTCCCGCTGCAACTCTTTGATATCTGCGCCGAGATGGGTCTCAAAGACCTGATCTGGTATCCCTCCGCCGCCTTCCCCTGCCACGCTCCGATTACGAAGCACCTCGACTCCGGTGTCATCCACCACATCGAGGGCAGCCTGAACGGGCCGCTGGGCGACTACTGCACGCAAGGCAAGATGCGCGGGCTGGGCGTGCTCCGCTCCCACGGCGGCCGGGCCCAGGCAATCCAGGACGGCGAAATCCACATCGACATCGCCGTCGTCGCGGCGCCGACCGCTGACCAGTTCGGCAACGCCAACGCGGTCCATGGCGAGACGGCCTGCGGAGTGCTCGGCTATGCTCCTGCCGACGTGACCTACGCGGACCGCACCATCATAGTCACCAACAACCTCGTCCCGTTTCCGGCAATCCCTATCCAGCTGTCCGGTACGCACGTTGACATGGTCGTGCGGCAGGACAACATCGGCGACCCCAAGAAGATCGTCTCGGGCACGACCCAGATTACCCGCAGCCCGGACCGGCTCTACATCGCCG